>NZ_JADQ01000034.1:0-51784 GCF_000518465.1 Paenibacillus sp. J14
ATTTCGCTGGTGTCAGCGCAGGAGGGTTCGTGAGAGCGCGGATAGCATGCTTCCGATGGCAACCCAGCACCTTCACGGCGTTGTCAAGGATTGCAGATTTCTCATTTCGCGATTTCGCTCTCATGTATTGATCAGCCAAGGTACGGATTACTTCACGTCGTGTTTTCATGCTCAGTTTCAAAACACATCCCTTCGGTAACATTTCGATGTGAGTGAACCGATGCCTCTTTAGTAACATTTTAACTGAGTGATCGCGGGCTCTTGTAAAAAGATGTATTGTTGTTTATAATATAATGGTTATTCTGATCGTGTTCATAGAGACAGCTATACTGGAACCCAAGAGCAAGACACCTTGAACATAGCTGCTTTAGTCGCGATTCGGTTTCAGTATTTAAAGTATATGTGAAATTTGGAGGGGAAGGCATAAAATGAAAGCAACTTGGGAAAAAATAGAGAAGAACCTCGGTGTCCTCGAGGTTGAGGTGGAGGCGGAACGCGTAGCCGCCGCACTGGATAAAGCTTTCCAAAAGGTTGTTAAGAAAGCAAGCGTACCTGGTTTCCGTAAAGGTAAAGTGCCTCGGCCGATCTTCGAAGCACGTTTTGGCGTGGAAAGCTTGTATCAAGATGCTATCGACATCTTGTTGCCTGAAGTGTACACGGAAGCGGTTGATCAAACGGACATTTTCCCGGTAGATCGTCCTGAAGTGGACATCGAGCAATTTGCAAAAGGACAACCTTTCAAGTTCAAAGCAAAAATCACGGTTAAACCTGAAGTGAAGCTTGGCGACTACAAAGGCGTAGAAGTTCCTGCTGTTAACGTTGAAGTCAGCGAAGAAGAGCTGAACAACGAGTTGGAGCGTCTGCAACAACGCCATGCTGAGCTCGTTGTCATCGACGAAGAGCCAGCGAAGAACGGCGACACCGTTGTGATCGACTTTGACGGTTCCGTAGATGGCGTGCCTTTCGAAGGCGGCAAAGCGGAACGCTATTCCCTGGAGCTTGGAAGCAACACCTTTATCCCAGGTTTCGAGGATCAAGTTGTAGGCATGGCTACCGGCGACTTCAAGGACGTTACGGTAACTTTCCCGGACACGTACCATGCAGAAGAGTTGGCTGGCAAAGAAGCCGTGTTCAAAGTCAAAGTTCACGAAATCAAACGCAAACAACTGCCTGAACTGGACGACGAGTTCGCGAAAGACGTTAGCGAATTTGATACGTTGGACGAGTTCAAAGAAGATCTGAAGAAACAGCTGGCAGCTCGCAAAGAGCAAGAAGCTAAAGCAGCCCGCGAAGGGGCTATCGTTGATAAAGTCGGCGAGAATGCGGAAGTTGAAATTCCGGAAGCGATGATCAAAGGCGAAGTTGAGAACATGGTTCGCGACTTCGACAACCGTCTGCGCGCACAAGGTATGAATTTGGATATGTTCCTGGGCTTCTCCGGTCAATCGGTGGACGACCTCAGAGCACAAATGCAAGGGGACGCTGAGAAACGCGTTCGCAACAACCTGGTGCTGGAAGCTATCGCAAAAGCCGAGAAGATCGAAGTTACTCAAGACGAAATCAACAAAGAGCTGAACGATATGGCGGAAGCTTACAAGCGTACGCCGGAAGAAATTCGCAACATCTTGGCAGCGAACGGTTCTTTGGGCAGCTTGAATGAGGAAATCCTGATCCGCAAGACAGTTCAGTTCTTGGTGGATAACAGCAAGGAAGTTCCGGCTGAACAAGCGGAAGCAAAAACCAAAGAAACGAAGCCAGCTGCAAAGAAATCGACGAAGAAGTCGACCAAAGCTGAAGCGAAAGCAGACGCTGACAAAACTGAAGCCGAAGAAGCCCAAGGCGAGGAATAATCTACTCCAGCCAGATCCCGCTTCTTTGTATACATCATGATAAAAGTTAGGGCACGTATGATAAAATGCGTGCCTTAATTTTTCATCTCCAGATGATACATTTATTTCCATCGCGCACGGGACAAGCCTAAGGTTATATAATGTGTAAAAACGAACATAAACTGTACTGGGCGAAAAATGACACGGGGCTTCGAACATGATAGAATGTTTTACGTAAGCGCAAGGGAAATTGAAAAGGAAAAGAGGTTGGTCGCATGAGTCTGGTACCTATGGTCGTAGAACAAACGAATCGAGGAGAACGGTCGTATGACATCTATTCGAGACTCCTTAAAGATCGCATTATTTTTCTCAGCAACGCAATTGATGATGAAGTTGCCAATCTCGTGATTGCCCAACTGTTGTTCTTGGCAGCTGAAGATCCTGAGAAAGATATTCACCTGTACATCAATTCTCCGGGGGGTTCTGTTACCGCGGGGATGGGTATATATGATACGATGCAATATATCAAGCCCGATGTGTCCACCATCTGTGTTGGGATGGCGGCCAGCATGGGATCATTGCTGCTAACAGCAGGGGCCCCTGGCAAACGTTATGCGCTTCCGAACAGCGAAGTGATGATTCACCAACCGCTTGGCGGCGTTCGCGGTCAGGCTACGGATATTAAAATTCATGCCGACTGGATCATCAAGACGAAGCAAAAGCTGAATCAGATTTATGTAGAGCGGACGGGTCAACCCCTTGAAAAAATCGAGCGCGATACAGACCGCGACTTCTTCATGAGCGCGGAAGAGGCTAAGGCCTATGGGATTATCGATCAGGTGATCTCCAAGCCCACTAATCTATAAAGGGGTGTTTACATGTTTAAGTTTAACGATGAAAAAGGCCAACTTAAATGCTCGTTCTGCGGCAAATCGCAAGAACAAGTACGCAAGCTGGTTGCCGGACCCGGCGTTTATATATGCGACGAATGCATTGAACTGTGCACGGAAATCGTGGAGGAGGAACTTGGCCATGAGGAAGAGCTGGATCTGAAGGAAATTCCGAAGCCAAAGGAAATCCGCGATATTTTGGACCAGTACGTCATCGGTCAGGAACAAGCGAAGAAATCGCTGTCCGTTGCAGTGTATAATCACTACAAGCGGATCAATACGCAGAACAAGATCGAGGATGTTGAACTGCAGAAGAGTAACATCCTGCTGTTAGGCCCTACCGGTTCGGGGAAAACACTCCTTGCCCAAACAATGGCCAAAATCTTGAACGTTCCATTTGCGATCGCCGATGCGACTTCCTTAACGGAAGCCGGCTATGTCGGTGAAGACGTAGAGAACATTCTGCTGAAACTGATTCAAGCTGCCGATTATGACGTGGAAAAAGCGGAACGCGGCATCATTTACATCGACGAGATCGATAAAGTGGCGCGTAAATCGGAGAATCCTTCGATTACCCGTGACGTCTCTGGCGAAGGCGTGCAGCAAGCGCTGTTGAAAATTTTGGAAGGTACGGTGGCTTCCGTTCCTCCGCAAGGCGGACGCAAACATCCGCATCAAGAATTTATCCAAATCGATACGACGAACATTTTGTTCATCTGCGGCGGGGCGTTTGACGGCCTGGAGCAAATGATCAAGCGTCGGATTGGTAAGAAGGTTATCGGGTTTAACGCGGCGAACGACGGGCAAAAAGAGCTCAAGCCGGGCGAATACCTGTCGATGGTATTGCCGGAGGACCTGCTGAAATTCGGATTGATTCCAGAATTCGTAGGCCGTCTGCCGGTCATCTCGACCCTCGAGCCGCTGGATGAGAAGACGCTGGTGCGCATTTTGTCCGAGCCGAAGAACGCTTTGGTGAAGCAATACCAGAAGCTGCTGGAGCTGGACAACGTGAACCTGCAGTTTGAACCGAAGGCGCTGGAAGCGATCGCTCGGGAAGCGATCAAGCGGAATACCGGAGCCCGCGGACTTCGCGCCATCATTGAAGGCATTATGCTTGACGTGATGTATGAAGTACCGTCCCGTGACGATATTACGGATTGCGTGATCACCGAGAAGGTCGTTTTGGAGAAGACGGTGCCGGAATTGGCGTCTAAGCCGAACAAGAAACAAGAAGAAAGCGCGTAAGCGGACAACCGCCGGGTGCGCTAAAATAAAGGTCAAGGTTCTCCACCTTTGCGGTTGTCATGCCCTCTATTTGGGACGCGCCCGCGGGGGTGGAGCTTTGATCGTTATGGGAGAGACCAGACATGACATTCTTGAGACAAGATACGCGGCCGGTTAAAGTCGGAAATCTGACGATCGGCGGCAGCAACGAAGTCATCATCCAAAGCATGTGTACGACAAAAACGGCAGATGTCGAGGCAACGGTGGCCGAGATCCTCCGGTTGGAGGAAGCGGGTTGCCAGCTGGTACGCGTGACGGTGAATAACGAGGAAGCGGCTGCGGCGATCAAGGAGATCAAGAAACGGATTCATATCCCGCTGGTCGCTGACATTCACTTTAACTACAAGCTGGCTTTGCTGGCGATCGAGAACGGCATCGATAAAGTCCGGATTAATCCGGGAAATATCGGTCGCCGGGAAAAGGTTGAAGCCGTAGTCAAAGCGTGCAAGGAACGCGGTATACCGATTCGGATTGGCGTGAACGCCGGTTCGCTGGAGAACCACCTATTGGAGAAATACGGCTACCCAACGCCTGAAGCAATGGTCGAAAGCGCCTTGTACCATATTGGAATCTTGGAAGATCTGGACTTCCATGACATTATCGTGTCGTTGAAGGCTTCAGACGTGCCAATGGCTATTGCAGCATACACCAAAGCGGCCGAGGTCATTCCTTACCCATTACATTTGGGCATTACGGAAGCCGGAACCTTGTTCTCCGGTACGGTCAAGAGCGCAGCCGGGATCGGCGCCCTCTTGTCGATGGGCATCGGTTCAACGGTACGGATTTCGCTGAGTGCGGATCCGGTCGAGGAAGTGAAGGTGGCGCGCGAACTGCTGAAGACGTTTGGATTGATCACGAATGCAGCGACGCTTGTCTCCTGTCCGACCTGCGGTCGGCTGGATATTGACCTGTTCTCCATCGCCAACGAGGTAGAGGCGTATATCGCCAACCTGAAGGTGCCGATTAAGGTATCCGTGCTTGGCTGTGCCGTCAACGGCCCGGGTGAAGCACGCGAAGCTGATATCGGGATCGCCGGGGCTCGCGGGGAAGGGTTACTGTTCCGTTATGGGGAAATGATCCGGAAAGTTCCAGAAGCCGAGCTGTTAAGCGAATTAAAGAAAGAAATTGACCATATCGTGGAGGTGTACGAAGCGACCGGAGAAATCCCGGGACGCAAGGAGCACCGGGCCCGTGTGAAGTCTTGATTGATAGATCCATACCGCAGTCTGCTTGGATGCAGGCTGCGGTTTTTTTGTTGACGAAGTAAGCGGCCCTAAGCCCCCTTTGCGCCTTTCACCCCCTGACCATATCCAATTGTAAAATCCTTGTTTTACCTTGGAGCGAAAAGGCTATACTACCAAGTATCAGTATAAGAGTGGGAGGCGTAACGCGTATGGATCTAAATGTTATCCTGATGGCGGTCCAAATGTTTTTTGCCGTCGTGATTGGGCTTTATTTCTGGAATCAACTGCGCAGTCAAAAAGGCAACCGGCTGGCGGTAGACCGGGAATCGCGCAAAGAAATGGAGAAATTGCGCAAGCTTAGGGCCGTCTCGCTCACCAAGCCGCTTGCGGAGCGTACCCGTCCGGCTTCGATGAACGACATCGTTGGGCAAAAGGACGGTTTGCGTGCGCTGAAAGCGGCGCTTTGCAGCGCCAACCCGCAGCATGTGATTATTTACGGTCCGCCGGGTGTAGGGAAGACGGCGGCAGCACGCGTTGTGATGGAGGAAGCGAAGAAAAATCCGGTATCTCCCTTTAAATCCGATGCCAAATTTGTTGAAATTGATGCAACGATCGCCCGCTTCGATGAGCGCGGCATCGCTGACCCGCTGATTGGTTCTGTGCATGATCCGATTTACCAAGGGGCGGGGGCGATGGGGGTTGCCGGCATTCCGCAGCCGAAGCCCGGTGCCGTAACGAAGGCGCATGGCGGGATCTTGTTTATTGATGAGATCGGTGAATTGCATTCGATCCAAATGAATAAACTGTTGAAGGTCTTAGAGGATCGCAAGGTGTTTTTGGAGAGCGCGTATTATAACTCTGAAGATTCCAACACACCGGCGTATATCCACGATATTTTCCAAAATGGCTTGCCGGCGGATTTCCGCTTGGTAGGTGCAACAACCCGCTCGCCGCAGGAGATCCCGGCAGCTTTACGCTCGCGGTGCATGGAGATTTATTTCCGGCCCCTGTTGCCGGAGGAAATTGCCCAGATCGCAGAGGATGCGGTGAAGCGGATTGGCTTCCAACCATGTCCTGAAGCCGTTGAAGTGATCAAGAAATATGCGACGAACGGCCGGGAAGCCGTCAATATGGTGCAACTAGCTGCCGGTCTGGCCCTCACCGAGAAGCGCGATCATCTGCTGGCCTCGGATTTGGAATGGGTGGCGACGAGCAGTCAGCTGGCGCCGCGTCCGGATCGCAAAGTACCGGATCACCCTGCAGTTGGCGTCGTCAACGGCCTGGCCGTATACGGGGCAAACATGGGCACGCTGCTGGAGATTGAAGCGACGGCGGTCCCAGCCGAGAAAGGCAAAGGCACCTACAACATCACCGGTGTCGTAGACGAAGAGGAAATTGGCGGAGGCAGCCGAACGCTGCGCCGCAAGAGCATGGCCAAAGGTTCGGTGGAAAACGTCCTGACCGTCCTGCAGCGGATCGGTCTGAATCCGTCGAACTATCACCTTCATATCAATTTCCCGGGAGGCACCCCCATCGATGGTCCTTCCGCCGGGTTAGCTATCGCGACGGCAATCGCCTCAGCAATTAAGCAGGTGCCGGTGAACAATCAGATCGCCATGACCGGCGAACTGGGGATTCACGGCAAGGTGAAGCCGGTTGGCGGCGTCGTGGCGAAGGTGGAGGCGGCATTCCAAGCCGGCGCGACGACGGTGCTGATTCCGAAGGACAACTGGCAATCGTTGTTTGAAGGCTTGGAAGGCTTGCGGGTGATCCCGGTCGAGACGTTAGGTGAAGTGTTCCGCCACGTCTTTGGACCCGAGGCCGAGAAGAATCTGGAGCTGCCGATCGGCGGCGACCTGTTTGCTCCGGCAACAGCTCCCGCGCCTTTTCTGCACGCAGAGTCACCTTCACAAGGCGGGGCGATGTAAGCCGGGCCGGCAGAGGTTACTAAGCGTCATGCTCGTACACATTCCGGGGAGCGGCTGCTTGAGGCGGTCGCTCCTCGTTGGTGTTTTTATGTAACATTTGCTAAAATATCAATGAAATCAACAGAGAACGTTTGGAGGTGCATACGCGATGGGACCCCATAAATCCAAAGGCCGGCGATTCCCGCTGCTGCCGCTGCGTGGTCTGCTCGTCTATCCAAGCATGGTGCTGCACTTGGACGTGGGACGAGAGAAGTCGGTGAAAGCGCTGGAAAAAGCTATGGTCGAAGATAATCTGATTCTCCTCTGTTCTCAATCGGAAGTGAACATAGAAGAACCAACCCAAGAAGATATCTTTCGCATCGGCACCGTCGCAAAGGTGCGCCAGATGTTGAAACTGCCTAACGGCACGATTCGCGTGCTGGTGGAAGGCATGGAACGCGCTGAAATTATCGAATATTTGGATAATGACGAATATTATGAGGTTATCGCCGAAGAGCGTCCAGAGGAAGAAACGGTGGATCCGGAAGTGGACGCACTAATGCGTACGGTACTAACCCAATTCGAACATTATATCAATTTATCTAAGAAGGTCACGCCGGAGACGCTGGCAGCTGTATCAGACATTGAAGAAGCCGGGCGTTTGGCGGACGTCATCACCAGCCATTTGTCCTTGAAGATCAAGGATAAACAAGAAATTTTGGAAACCATCGATGTCCGCAAACGATTGGAGAAGCTGCTCGACATCTTAAATAATGAGCGCGAAGTGCTGGAACTGGAGCGCAAAATCAACCAACGCGTCAAGAAGCAGATGGAGAAGACGCAGAAGGAATATTATTTGCGCGAGCAGATGAAGGCGATCCAGAAGGAACTTGGCGAGAAGGAAGGCCGGGCCGGTGAAGCGGAAGAGCTGCGGGCGCAGCTCGAAGAGAAAGGGTTGCCTGAGAACGTTCGGGAGAAGGTCGAGAAGGAAATCGATCGCCTGGAGAAAATGCCAGCCAGCTCGGCAGAAGGCGGCGTTATCCGCAACTATGTGGACTGGCTGCTTAGTCTGCCGTGGAACAACAAGACGGAAGACGACCTTGACCTAGCCAAAGCGGAGCAAGTGCTAAATGAGGACCATTACGGCCTCGATAAGCCAAAGGAACGGGTGCTGGAATACTTGGCTGTGCAGAAGCTGGTCAAGAAGCTGAAAGGCCCCATCCTGTGCCTGGTCGGACCGCCAGGGGTCGGGAAAACGTCGCTGGCTCGCTCCATCGCCCGTTCGTTGGGACGCCAATTCGTCCGTATTTCGCTGGGCGGCGTGCGGGATGAAGCAGAGATTCGGGGACACCGCCGCACCTATGTCGGCGCGATGCCAGGAAGAATTATTCAAGGCATGAAAACGGCAGGCACGCTGAACCCGGTGTTCTTGCTGGATGAGATCGACAAGATGGCTTCGGATTTCCGCGGCGATCCTTCTGCGGCGTTGCTTGAGGTGTTGGATCCGGAACAAAACAATACATTCTCCGATCATTTTATTGAAGTTCCGTTTGATCTGTCCAACGTGATGTTCATTACGACTGCGAATGCGGTACATAATATTCCGCGGCCGCTGCTTGACCGGATGGAGACATTGTTTATTCCTGGTTACACAGAGCTGGAGAAGCTGCAGATCGCCAACCGTTACTTGCTGCCTAAGCAAAAACGCGAGCACGGGCTCGAGCCGGAACAGCTAGAGGTCGGCGAAGACGTGCTGCTGCAAGTGGTCCGCGAATATACCCGCGAATCTGGCGTGCGGAATCTGGAACAGCAAGTGGCTGCATTATGCCGCAAAGCGGCGAAGCAGATCGTGTCCGAGAACAAGGAGAAAATTATCATTACAGCGGACAATCTCAAGGACTTCCTTGGTCCGGCGAAATTCCGATATGGGGTGGCCGAACTGGAAGATCAGATTGGTACCGTCACGGGACTTGCCTGGACCGAGGTCGGCGGGGAGACGCTCGTCATCGAGGTGACCGTCGTACCGGGATCTGGGAAGTTGACGCTGACCGGTAAGCTGGGCGACGTGATGAAGGAATCGGCGCAAGCTGCCTTCAGCTATACTCGCTCCAAGGCGGCGGAGCTGGGGATTCCGCTGGATTTTCACGAGAAGAACGATATTCATATCCATATTCCCGAAGGAGCGATTCCGAAGGACGGTCCGTCGGCGGGCATTACGATTGCAACCGCGCTGATCTCAGCGTTGACGAACACCCACGTCTCGAAGGACGTCGCTATGACTGGCGAAATTACGCTGCGAGGTCGTGTACTGCCAATCGGCGGCTTGAAGGAGAAGTCACTTGCCGCGCATCGGGCGGGCTACCGTAAAGTCCTCATGCCGAAGGACAATGAGCGCGATCTGCGCGATATTCCGGACAGCGTGAAGGAGGACCTGGAGTTCGTACCGGTGTCACATATGGACCAAGTGCTCGAGCATGCGCTCGTCGAGCGTCCAGGGATGCACTAGCATGTTAAAGCGTGGCGCAGAGGTGCGTCAACGCTCAAGAGAGGAATTGAACGATGAAGGTAACCAAGGCTGAATTTATTATCAGCGCCGTTGGCCCCAATCAATATCCTGAGGACGCCTTGCCAGAGATCGCTCTGGCAGGGCGTTCCAATGTGGGCAAATCGTCGCTGATCAATCGGATGATTAACCGCAAAAACTTAGCGCGCACCAGCTCAACCCCCGGAAAAACGCAACATCTGAATTATTACCGGGTGAATGATCAGCTCTATTTTGTTGACGTACCAGGCTATGGGTATGCCAAAGTATCCAAGTCGCAACGCGAGGTCTGGGGTAAAATGATTGAGAAATACCTGCAGGAGCGGGAGACGCTGAAGCTGGTGCTGCAGATCATCGATCTGCGCCATCCGCCGACCAAGGACGACGAGCTGATGTATGACTGGCTGAAGGCGTACGAGCTTCCGGTCTGCGTCGTGGCCACCAAAGCCGACAAGGTACCGAAATCGCGTTGGCAGAAACACCTGAAAATCATCAAGGAAGCGCTGGTGCTGCGGGCCGGGGATCCGTTGATCCTGTTCTCTTCGGAAGAGGGGATTGGCAAAGATGAGCTGTGGGCACAAATCGAGCGGTATGCGGGGCTGACGGAAGGAACCGAGGCTGCAAGCCTGGACACCTCCGATACAGAAAATGGGAAAAGCTAAGAATTCGGTGAATACGAAAGGGATTTGGAGCAGTTTCGGCAGGAAAGTGAGCATGCAGCGAAATTGTTCGGGTTAAAATCGGCTTAATGCCGTTTTTTCTGGAAAATGGCAAGAATTCACGTTTTGGCCGCTGAGCGTACGGTTGGAATCGTAGTGTATAATTATAATAAAGCGATGAAGAATTGAGGAGATTTGTATGGCTCAGCGGTTAGCCACAGAGTATGTCAATGCAAGTATGCGTTTAACGGAAGTCCAAATGTCGCAGTTTATTCACAAAGTCTACGATCCCCATGTGCGCCAGCGAGTCAAGGTGCTGGACAACGGCGGGCAAGAGGTCGTACTGGAGGATGATGGCGGCGAGGAAGTACATCTTCCATTTGAACGTGTTGACGGGTTCTATGTCTGTGAAATGTCTTTCCGCTTGGAAAAACCCCATTTAACCAACGTGATGAGACTGTTGTTCGCCGCCTTTAAAGGCTCCGGCATGGTCACCCGAATTTATAATGGATTCATGATGATGTATTATTATCAGGAAGGCCGGGTTCGCAAAATCGTCGAATATTCCCGGGATTCTTACAAGCTTGTGTTTGAATACAAGGATGCGGCGGCGGAGCTGCAGCAGATATATCGGAATAACGATATTGAGCTGGAGATCGCCCGGATCCGCAAGGACATCAATGCGCTGCTTGACCAGCGGTTTATCGCCGATGAGGCGGATGTGGAACGCATCGATAATGAGCTGCGTCAATGCTCGCGAAGACTGTTTGTGCTGGAGGCTTAAATCAAGATCATTAAGGCCCGACCACTGGTGTCACCAGAGTGAGGGCGACAACATAATGTACTAATGATAACTACCCTGTTACAGGGTAGTTTTTTTATGCCTGAACCGCGAACGGATGTAGGTTTTTGCTGAAAAAATAGGTTGCATTTGTCCGCAAGAGATGTTATTTTTAATCTCGTTGAAAAGAATATAGGAACCAGGATTCACTCAGGACATGGAGATGTTGCGAGAGATGTTTCCCTCGAGAAGTGAATGACGTAGGTCCTAGCGGATGAAATTTTTTCAAACATTTTATTCCTAGGAAGGGGGAGCCGAAAGATGGAATATTCAACTTTCGGAAGACACGTTGCGGTTGATGCTTGGGGAATCGACTATGAGGTGCTGAACAACGCCGGGTTGTTGGAAGCTCACTTGGTTGAAGCGGCGGAAGCTTGCGGAGCCACCATTTTGTCGATTCAGTCCAGACAGTTCGAACCGCAAGGAGCCACTGTGCTTGTGATGTTGTCGGAAAGCCACCTCTCGATTCACACGTATCCTGAGAGAGGGTTTGCTGCGATTGATTGTTACACCTGCGGGGAATTTGTAGATCCGCAGCTGGCAATTGATTACCTGGTGTCCGTCTTGAATCCGGAGAAAACGTACGCGAAGAAGCTGATTCGGGGCGTAGGCGAGCTGGAAGTAGCTGAAGCGGATTCGAATCGCGCTGAATTTGTTTAAGCTGGGTTAGAAATTCTAAAAAATTGGGAAAAATAACTTAACCATGGGTCATCCATGGTTATTTGTTTTGAATGAATGAAATTCATAAATAATTCATAAAAAACTCATAGAAATCCCAGGGGAGCCGAAGGCTACTGTGATATAATTAACATAGTTTGTTTGTGATACATGCTATAGATACTTCTTTCAAGGCAGGTGAACTTGCAATGCACATCGTCGTAGTTGGGTTAAACTATCGCACGGCGCCTGTGGAAGTCAGGGAACGCTTTTCTTTATCAGATACGGACATGCCGCAAGCGCTGCAGGAGCTCTTACGTACCAAGAGTGTATTGGAAGGCGTAATTATTGCCACCTGCAATCGTACGGAAATCTATGCCGTAGTTGATCAACTGCACATGTGCGGGTCCTTCGTTCGCAGTTTTATGGAACGCTGGTTTGGGGTTCCTCGCGAAGAATTTACCCGCCATTTATATATATATGAAGATGAACAAGCGATTCGCCATCTGTTCCGCGTTGCGTGTGGTCTGGATTCGATGGTGTTAGGGGAAACCCAAATTCTCGGCCAGGTCAAAAATGCGTTCTTGCTCTCGCAAAGGGAGAAATGCACCGGAACATGGTTTAATATGTTGTTTAAACAAGCGGTCACACTGGGCAAACGTGCCCATTCCGAAACCGCCATCGGGGAAAGTGCTGTTTCGATCAGCTATGCTGCCGTGGAGCTGGGCAAGCGGATATTTGGCAGCTTTGAAGGCAAACGCGTGCTGATCCTTGGCGCCGGCAAGATGAGTGAATTGACGGCCAAGCACTTGAGCGGTGCGGGTGCGGAAGAAGTGCTGGTGGCCAACCGGACCTTCGCCCGGGCTCAGGAGCTTGCTGCGAAGTTTCATGGCGTGCCGTGCACCATGCAGGAAGCGATGGAGCGGTTGGAAGAGGTGGACATTCTGATCAGCTCGACCGGTGCGGAAGGGTATGTGATCACTTCGGCACAGGTTGCCCGCAGTATGAAGCGGCGAATGGACCGCCCGTTGTTTATGATCGATATCGCTGTGCCGCGGGATATCGAACCGGCAATCGGTGAGTTGGATCAGGTATTCCTATATGACATCGACGATCTCGAAGGTATCGTAGAGAGCAACATGGAGATGCGCCGCGCAGAAGCGGTCAAGATTGAATCGATGATCGAGGACGAAATCGCCGCCTTCGGAACATGGCTGCAGACGCTGGGGGTGAAGCCGGTCATTCGCGCGCTGCAGGAGAAGGCTTCTGACATTCACCAGAATACGTTGGACAGTCTCTTTAACAAGCTGCCGGAACTGGATGAACGGCAACGTAAGGTGATTCGTCGTCTCACCAAGAGCATTTTGAACCAAATGCTGCATGATCCGATTAATCGGATCAAGGAGCTGGCTGGCGAAAGTCAAGGCACGAAAGCGCTGGAGCTGTTTACGCAGATTTTTGCGCTGGAGGATCGTTTGGAAGAACAAGGGAACGGTCCTTCCGGATCCGGCGAGGAGATCTCTGCCTCTCGGGAAGCCCAAGAACGATTAGGGTCCCGGGCGTCTGAAGGGTTGGCAGGACTTGAAGACGAGCCCCCAAAACAGGTCCCCTTTGAGCCGGAACCTTCATTGCCGCTAGCGAAGGTGTCTGTATAACTGGATAAGTGAAACCGCGAGAACGCCCTGAGCCCTCTGCCGGATGCACCCGAATCATGGCTGATTCGACGCTGAAGCGGAGGGGGAAGGGCTTTTTTTGAAGGGATGAACATGGAAAATTGCGGCAGGGTAAGGTATGCTAATAATCAGTTGAAGCAGGAGGGATGCGTCATACCTCATTATGTGCCTGTCCTATTAAATTTGGCCGGTCGTCGTTGTGTCGTGATTGGCGGCGGACCAGTTGCCGAACGGAAGGCGACGATGCTGGCAGAGGCCGGAGCGGTAACAGTGGTGATTAGTCCCACCGTAACGGAAGGCCTGCGGCGGCTCCATCAAGAGATGGCACAAGTAGAGTGGATCCAACGGGAGTATCGACAAGGGGATTTAGCCGGAGCGTTTCTTGCTTTTGCTGCGACCGATCGCCCGGAGGTAAACGCCGCTGTAGTCGCCGAAGCTGACGCAGAGGGCATCCCGATGAATGACGCGAGCGAAGGGTCGCGAGGCAGCATGATTACACCTGGCGTTTTGCGCCGCGGGAGTCTGGTTGTAGCCGTCTCCACCTCGGGGGCGGGACCTACGGCCGCACGGGAGCTGATCCGCGAGATTGATGAACAATTTGGCGAGGATTACGAGCGTTACATTGACTTTTTAAGCTCGGCACGGGCTTTTATTAAGGCGCGAATCGACGATCCCGTAAGACGGAAACGTCTGTTTCGGAAGTTGGCCGAGACCGATATATTGACCTTGATCCGGGAAGGAAGCTTTGAGCCGTGGAGCGAAGCAACGATGATCGCCTGGATTGAGGAACAGACGGAGGAATAAGCATGACGAAGCGAACGATAGTGGTGGGTACGAGACAAAGCCAGCTGGCGCTGACCCAGACGGGACAGGTTATCGACGATTTAAAAGCGATCTGCAAGGAGCACAACCTGCCTTTTGATTTTGAAATCCGCAAGATCGTAACCAAGGGTGACCGGATATTGGACGTGACGTTGTCCAAAGTAGGCGGCAAAGGACTGTTCGTGAAGGAAATCGAGCAGGCGATGCTGAATGGAGAGATCGATTTGGCGGTCCATAGTATGAAAGACATGCCTTCCGTGTTGCCGGACGGATTGATGAACGGTGCGGTGCCGCGTCGCGTTGATCCGAGAGATGCGTTGATATCAAGAGATGGACGGAGTCTTGACGAATTGCCGCAGGGGGCGAAGGTAGGGACGAGCAGCTTACGCCGTGCCAGTCAGCTGCGCGCTTATCGCCCGGATCTCGTGTTGGAGCCCATTCGCGGCAATATCGATTCCCGGTTGCGCAAGCTGGAGGAGGAAGGTTTTGACGCGATCATTTTGGCTGCGGCGGGATTATTTCGCATGGGCTGGGAACATCGGATTACGGCATTTCTTCCCGCAGAGGTCTGCCTGCCAGCTGTAGGTCAAGGCGCGCTTGGCATCGAATGCCGCGAGGATGATGAAGAGGTGCGCCGTCTCTTGTCCTTATACAATGATCCGGACACGGCGGTGACGGTGGCTGCAGAGCGCCGATTCCTTGGCGTGCTAAATGGCGGCTGTCAGGTTCCGATTGGAGCGTATGCGACGTTGTTGCCAGAGGAAGGGACAAGCGGGGAAACTGGTCGTCCGCGTTTGCGGTTGACGGGGATGGTTGGTTCGGCGGACGGAACGACGATTTTGAAGGAAAGTGCCGAGGGATCAGATCCGGTCGAGCTGGGAGAGCAGCTTGCCGGCCGCCTGATCTCGATGGGAGCGGCTGCATTATTACAAGAAACCGGGGAGTGAACGAATATGGCTGGTAAGGTGTATCTGGTTGGCGCAGGCCCTGGAGATGCGCGATTGATTACGCTGAAAGGGCTTGATTGTCTGGAGAAGGGCGACGTGATCGTCTACGATCGTCTGGCCAATCCCAGCCTGCTGCGAAGAACGAAGCCCGGAGCAGAGAAAATATATGTCGGGAAGCGAACCGACCGTCACACGATGAAGCAAGAGCATATCAACCAGCTGTTAGTTGATTTGGCGTTAGAGGGGAAGACCGTCGTTCGCTTAAAAGGCGGCGATCCGACAATCTTCGGCCGCGTTGGGGAGGAGGCGGAGCTGCTGCGGCAGCACGGGATTCCTTACGAAATTGTGCCGGGGATTACGGCGGCCATTTCGGTGCCGGCTTATGCCGGTATTCCTGTCACCCACCGGGATATGGCTTCCTCAGTGTCAATCATTACGGGGCGTGAAACCCCGGATAAGCTGGATCAGTCCATTGACTGGGAGAAGGTGACCAATGCGACTGGCACCCTGGTGTTTATGATGGGCGTAGCCAATATTGGTCATATCAGCAGACAGCTGATCCATTACGGACGCCCGCCCGAAACGCCAGTTGCGCTGATTCGCTGGGGAACGAGAGCCGAACAGGAGACGCTGGTCGGGACGTTGGCGGATATTGAGCAAAAGGTACGCGAAGCCGACTTCAAGCCGCCGGCCGTCACGGTCGTTGGCGAGGTCGTGGCTCAACGGGAGCAGCTGATGTGGGCGGAATCGTTGCCGTTGTTCGGCAAGCGAATTCTCGTCACTCGTTCGCGCTCGCAAGCCAGTGAATTGGTGCGCGGCATCGAGGAGCTTGGCGGCGAGCCTTACGAGTTCCCTGTCATCGACATCGTGATGCCGGAAGGCGAGGAGCTGGCTGGCACGGACGAAGCGCTCCATCAGCTTGAGCAGTACGATTGGGTGTTCTTCACGAGCGTGAATGGCGTGGAGTATTTCTTCTCGCATCTGGAGAGACTGGGGGAAGATGTCCGAGGGTTGCATAAAGCTAGAATTGCTGCCGTAGGGCCGGCAACGCAGGCGGCGCTGCGCCAACGCGGGATTGCGGCGGAGGGCTTGCCGGGCAAGTTTCAGGCCGAGGGCCTGATGGAAACGTACGGCAGCGAGTTGAAGCCCGGACAGCACGTGCTGTTGCCGCGCGGCGATCTGGCTCGCGCGTGGTTGCCTGCTGCCTTGCGCGAGAAAGGCTTGACCGTCACCGAGGCGGTGATGTACCGGACGGTGCCAGCCGGGGAGACGGATGACGAGTTGTTGAAGCTGCTCGAGAAAGGCCGGATCCACGCCGTCACCTTTACCAGCTCGTCCACGGTAACGAATCTGTTGGCTGCGCTGGGCGGCATGGGGGTGGCCGATCCGGTCGCTGCCCTGCAAGGCGTGGACATCGCCTGCATCGGGCCGGTTACGGCAAAGACGGCGGAGGATGCCGGCTTGCGGGTATCAATACTTGCGGAAGAAGCAACGATCGACAGCTTGATCCAAGCGCTCTGTGACTGGAAAACGCGGACGGCGTCGGCGAAGTGAGTTTTGTTGGTTAACACGGGGCTTCACCCTGTGCTGCATACTTAGGAGGGAATTAAATATGAATTTTCCAATCGTAAGACATCGCCGGCTGCGTCAGTCGGCTGCGATTCGCGGGATGGTACGTGAAACTGTCCTGACGGTGGACGACTTGATTCAACCGATCTTTGTCACTTATGGTAAAGGCGTCAAAAATGAGATTTCTTCGATGCCTGGCGTGTTTCATTTTTCGTTGGATACGCTGGAAGAGGAAGTTAAAGAAATCGTTGATTTAGGTATTCCGGCAGTTCTGCTGTTCGGCATTCCGGAAACGAAGGACAGCGTAGGCACCTCGGCTTATGCGGAGGACGGGATCGTACAAGAAGCGACGCGGATCATCAAATCGCGGTATCCGGATCTGCTGGTCGTAGCCGACACTTGCCTATGTGAATTCACAGATCATGGCCATTGCGGGATGGTACATACGTTTGAACGCGACGGGCATGTCTGCGGCGACGTCATGAACGACGAGTCGCTGGAGCTGCTGGTGAAAACCGCTGTCTCCCAAGCGCGAGCAGGCGCTGACATCATCGCGCCGTCCAACATGATGGACGGATTTGTGCAAGCGATCCGTGCGGGACTGGATGAAGCGGGCTTCAGCCATGTGCCGATTATGTCATATTCCGTCAAATACGCGTCTTCGTTTTATGGGCCGTTCCGTGAAGCGGCGGACTCGGCGCCGCAGTTCGGCGACCGGAAGACGTATCAGATGGACCCGGCCAACGCCCGCGAAGCGCTAAGGGAAGCGGAATCTGACGTGCTGGAAGGCGCGGATATGCTGATGGTGAAGCCGGCTTTGGCTTTTATGGATATTTTGCGGATGCTGCGGGATCAATTTGATCTTCCGCTGGTCGCATACAACGTAAGCGGAGAGTATTCGATGGTGAAGGCAGCGGCTCAGCAAGGCTGGATTAACGAGCGGGCCATCGTTACTGAGATGCTGCTAGGCATGAAACGGGCGGGTGCGGATATCATCATCACGTATTTCGCCAAGGATATGGCACGTTGGCTGCGCGAGAAGCAGTAAACCTAGAACCGAGAACGGGGTTTAAACAGTTAAGGAGGGGTATCGATGAGCAAGGACATGATTGGCCGGCGGGGTGAAGAACGATCGCGCCTGGCTTTCGAAGAAGCGAAGCAGGTCTTGCCCGGCGGCGTCAACAGCCCGGTGCGGGCGTTTAAATCCGTTGGGTTGACGCCGATGTATATCGAACGCGGGGAAGGATCCCGAATTTACGATATCGACGGCAACAGCTTTATCGATTATGTGGGCTCCTGGGGGCCGTTGATTATGGGCCACGCTCATCCAGAGGTGGTGCGTGCGTTGCAGGAGACGGCTGCGAAAGGGACGAGCTTTGGAGCGCCAACGCTGCTGGAGACGCAAATGGCCAAGCTGGTTGCGGAACGGGTACCGTCGATTGACGTGGTGCGAATGGTAAACTCGGGAACGGAAGCAACGATGAGTGCGATTCGTCTGGCACGGGGATATACAGGCCGCAGCAAAATCATGAAATTCGAAGGCTCCTATCACGGCCATGCCGACAGTTTGTTGATTAAAGCAGGCTCTGGCGTGGCGACGCTGGGATTGCCGGACAGTCCAGGCGTGCCTGAAGGCGTTGCCTCCAATACGATTGCGGTGCCTTATAACGACTTGGCTTCGGTGGAGCTTGCATTTGAACGCTTTGGCGAAGAGATTGCCGGCGTCATCGTCGAGCCGGTAGCCGGGAACATGGGCGTTGTGCCGCCGTTGCCGGGATTCCTGGAAGGTCTGCGCCGGATTACCGAGCAGTACGGCAGCTTGCTCATTTTTGACGAGGTCATGACGGGCTTCCGCGTAGGTCTCAATTGTGCACAGGGGCGCTTTGGCGTGACGCCGGACTTAACTTGCCTTGGCAAGGTCATCGGCGGCGGTCTGCCGGTGGGAGCGTACGGCGGAAAACGCGAGATCATGGAGCAAATCGCACCAAGCGGGCCGATTTATCAGGCCGGGACGCTGAGCGGCAACCCGCTGGCGATGGTAGCAGGTTACACGACGCTGTCGCTGCTTACTCCGGAGGTGTACGACCGTCTGGAACGGTTGTCGGCGAAGCTGGAGGAAGGCTTTACGCGCAATGCCAAGGAAAAAGGGATTCCGTGTACGATTAACCGCGTGGGTTCGATGATTTGTCCGTTTTTTACCGAAGAGAAGGTCATCAATTACGAAACGGCAAAAACAAGCGACCTCGACCTGTTCCGCCGTTACTTCGCGGCGTTGCTTGAGCAAGGCATCAACGTAGCGCCTTCGCAGTTCGAAGGGATGTTCGTTTCGGGCGTGCATACCGATGAGGACATTGAGCTGACGATCGAAGCGCATCGCTTGGCGCTGCAAAAGCTGTGAGCGGTAAGCTAACCTGGACGCGGCGCGGCGACTGGCTCGAGCTGATGCCAGGCAAGCTGCCTGTACGTGAGGGGCAAGACCGCCTGGATGCGGCGATGGTATGGCTGGAGGAGGGGCTGCAGGCTCCTCCCAAGCTGCTGCGCCGGCTGCGGACGGAAGGCGGCATCAAGCTTGCCGGGGATCGGTTAAGGCTGTTGGCTTTTCCGGCCAGGGCCTCCCAATATGCTCCGGTTGAGGCAGAGGTTTCGCTTATATATGAGGATGATTTTTGCCTTGTCGTGCACAAGCCGGCAGGGCTTAAAGTCCATCCCGATGGCCATGAGGGGGACGCTTCCCGCAGGAATTCTGCTCCGCCAGACACCCTTGCCAACCGCGTGGCGGGATGGTACGCGGGTCTCGGTCAGCCGATTGCTGCGGCGCATATTCACCGATTAGACGAGTATACGTCAGGACCGGTGTTGTTCGCCAAGAACGAATACGCCCATTTGAAGCTGGATGAAGCGATGAGCCGCAAGGAGATCGGACGAACGTACATCGCGTTTGTACAAGGCGTGGTCAGTCCTGCGCTTAAAGTGATCGATCAGCCGATCGGTCGGGATCGCCACCATAACCAGCGGCGCCGGGTGTCCCCAACGGGCAAACCGGCGATCACCCATGTGGAATTGCTGGAGGTATACCCCAAACACGAGGTGAGCCTTGTTCGGTTGACCCTGGAGACCGGTCGCACGCATCAAATTCGCGTTCACTTGAGCGCGGCGGGCCATCCGCTCGTAGGGGATGCGCTGTATGGCGGCAGCACGAAGTGGATGCCTTATCAAGCGCTACATGGGGAGCGACTGGTGTTCCCGCACCCGCTCACCGGAGAAACGGTGGAGCTGGACGATCCTTGGCCGTCGGCCATGATCCAGCTGAGAGATCGCTTTCGTTGACTAGCCGGGCTGTCTGATGGCAGCCTGGCTTATTTTTTTTACCTAATGTGAGAAGGTCTGTACCCTCCAATCGGCAAAAAGCTGGCATGCACTCTCTTTTGTAGCATATAGATTAAACGAGGATGATTTGGATCAAGATTCATCGATTTCTAAATCAGGTTTGGATATGCTGAAAGGAGGTAACGAGTTGGCTGATCAATCCTATGGTCTCAGGTTTGATATTTATGAGCGGATACATCTTTCTGAAGATGTGATCGGCATTGAAGAGCTGGAGGAGATCGAGCTCTATCCGAAAATCCAGGTGATTCCCGGGGAGGAGTATGCCGCGCTGCGCGGCCATTTGCTGTTGTCGGGGGTGTATCGGGGAGAAGGAGAAACGCAGAAGCTGGAACATTATATTCCAGTCGAAATTACGATACCGCTAAGCCGGGTGAACCGGTTGGAGGATATCACGGTTGAAATTGAAAACTTCGATGTTGACCTGCTTAGCTCGCGCAGCTTGAATATTACAGGGGTCTTGTCGCTTCAAGGGGTGGAGACTACTACCCTCGTGTCCGAGCAAGATGCATGGAAAGATCGCGAGTTTACGACTGCCCATGTCGTACCGGATCTGCGAGAGGATGAACCGGAAGCCGAATCGAATTTCAGCGCGGAGGAATCGGAGGATTACGCTTCGGCGGTGACCGAGCCTGAATCGATCCCGGCAGCGCCATTGCTGACGGAAGAAGTGCGCCAAGAGTCGGAGCCGACGTTCTCGTGGAATTCGTTAATCCGCGATACGACAGACGAAGAGTCTCAGCCGGAGCCGGAACTCGAGCTGCAGCAAGAGGAGCAGGATGAAGAGCCACAGCCCATTCCGCAATTTGCTTCATGGCAGGCGTTTCCGGATGAAGTCCTTACCGCGCAAAAACGAAGTGCGGACGAGCCGCAGGAATCCGCCGCCTGGAGAGAGGATGTCCCTGCATTCCAGGAAGCTGGTCCTTGGGCGGACAAGGAATCTGAATCGGATTTTGACGCTGCTGCAGAGGTTTTTGCTGACCAGACAGAGGAGTTGGATGCAGGCGCAACATTTGAGGAGGAGATTCGCCCATTCGCGGAATCCGCGCCAATTGAACGTGCGAGTGAAGCTGTAGAGGCGGAATATGCTGAACCGGAACGGGCTTCGGATGGGGTTGGCGAAGAAGTCGCTGCCGTGTCAAACGATACGGCGAACGAACCTGTTTTGGAGGCGAATGCGGAGGTTGAAGCGGACCAAGTTGTACCTGCCCAACCAGAAGAGAAGAAGGAAATGAAGATTGCGTTGGGGGCCAAAAAAGGGGATGACGAGGGAGATCGAGACAACTTTGGCTTAACGAAGTTGATTTCCTCTTCGGCCCGGCCTGCTCAGGAACCGCAGGAGGAAGCTTCGGATCAGGCGAGCCTGGACGACAGCAGAGACCAAGGTGAGGGTGAGGAGCTGCGGTGGAAGAACCTGTTCATCAGCAATGAGGATCAAAATCCCTTCCGCAAAGTGCGCCTCGTGATCGTGCAGCGTGAAGAGACGCTGGATGATATCGCCCAACGCTACCACCTGAGTACGCGGGAGTTGCAGCTGTACAACCGGCTGTCCGAGCATCAGGTGAATGAAGGGCAAGTTTTGTACATTCCGTGAGGACCATCCCGTGAAATCAGGCGGATTGTTGACTCCCGTTCCTTTCCAAGTTATGATAATATAGATTAAAGTAATAAGATCTATGGCAAAGACTTGGAACGGGAAGAGTAGGCAGCGTACCCTTCAGAGAGCGGAATCCACGGCTGAGAGATTCTGCAGGACATGTAGCTCGCCGAAGTCGCCCGGGAGTTGTCCGTTTGAGCAGCATCTGATATGGGGTTAGAACGGACCGGCCGCAGCCGTTATCTGCATGAGTGTCGCATTTCTTGCACCGGATGCTGAAGGAGCCGGATGCCATTGATGCGAAACAAAGGTGGTACCGCGAAAGTAAAGCCTTTCGTCCTTTGAGACGAAGGGCTTTTTGTTTTTTCTTAGGCATCATGAAGCAGGCGCGAAAACCCGTCCGAAGTCTTATGCACACGGGTGGAGCCGATAACGCCAGTCGACTATCTTAGGATTGCCAAGGCTATGCTTATTTGTAACGGAGGTTGAATAGGATGACAGAAAATCAAGGTCAACAAACTTCGTCGGTAGAAATGCCAACGACGTACGATCCGAAAGCAGCGGAGCAGAAATGGCACCGTTATTGGTTGGAGAACGGCTTCTTTAAAGCCGGACAACGGCCGGATGCCAAGCCCTACACGATTGTGATTCCGCCGCCTAACGTAACCGGGATGCTGCATATCGGGCATGCGCTCGATTTGACGCTGCAGGATATTTTGACCCGGACCAAGCGGATGCAAGGCTATGATGCGTTGTGGCTGCCTGGGATGGACCATGCGGGAATTGCAACTCAAACAAGAGTGGAGCAGCGGCTTAGAGAGCAAGGCGTATCCCGATACGACCTGGGCCGTGAGAAGTTCCTCGAACAAGTCTGGGCCTGGAAGGACCAATATGCGGAAACGATTCATGAACAGTGGGCCAAAATGGGCGCATCGCTCGACTATTCGCGCGAGCGGTTTACCTTGGACGAGGGCTTGTCCCAAGCGGTTCGCGAAGTGTTCGTGAAGCTCTATGAGAAAGGCTTGATTTATCGCGGCAAGTATATTATCAACTGGGATCCAGCGGCGCGCACGGCGCTTTCCGATATCGAGGTAGAATATAAAGAAGTGAACGGGCATCTGTACCATCTTCAGTATCCACTGAGCGATGGCAGCGGATATATTACCGTGGCGACAACTCGCCCAGAGACGATGCTTGGCGATACTGCGGTTGCCGTTCATCCTGAGGATGAACGTTATCGTCATTTGGTTGGCAAGACGCTTCGCCTGCCGATCGTTGACCGTGAAATCCCAATTATTGCCGATGAATACGTTGAGAAAGAGTTTGGCAGCGGCGCGGTAAAAATCACCCCGGCACATGACCCGAATGACTTCGAGGTTGGTTTGCGCCATAACCTGCCGCAAATTAACGTGATGGACGAGACCGGCAAGATGAACGCGGAAGCCGGCAAGTATCAAGGACTCGAACGCTTCGAATGCCGCAAGCAGATCGTGAAAGATTTGCAAGAGATGGGCGTGCTGATCAAAATTGAAGACCACGTGCATCAAGTTGGTCATAGTGAACGGACCGGCGTTGTGGTTGAGCCGTATTTGTCGACGCAATGGTTCGTGAAGATGAAGCCGCTCGCAGAAAAAGCAATTGAAGCGCAAAAATCGGGGAACGGCGTGAACTTCGTACCGGATCGGTTCGAGAAAATCTATTTGAACTGGATCGAGAACGTTCGCGATTGGTGTGTTTCCCGTCAGTTGTGGTGGGGTCATCGTATTCCGGCTTGGTATTGCGACGAGACCGGTGAAATGGTTGTTGCCCGCAGTGAGGAAGAAGCACGGGCCAAGCTGGGACGCGACGATATCCGACAAGACGAGGACGTGCTGGATACGTGGTTTAGCTCTGCACTTTGGCCATTCTCTACACTGGGCTGGCCGAATGAGGACAGCGCGGACCTCAAACGCTATTTCCCAACGTCTGTTCTTTCCACTGGTTACGATATCATTTACTTCTGGGTTGCCCGGATGATCTTCACTTCGTTGGAATTCACCGGTCAAGTTCCGTTCAAGGATGTCCTGATCCACGGCCTCGTCCGCGACAGTGAAGGGCGCAAAATGTCCAAATCGCTGGGCAACGGCGTCGATCCAATTGAAGTTATTGAGAAGTACGGCGCTGACGCCATGCGTTACATGCTGTCCACCAGCAACACGCCGGGTCAAGACCTGCGGTTCCGTTGGGAACGCGTTGAGCAAGCCCGCAACTTCGCCAACAAGATTTGGAATGCTTCGCGCTTTGCTTTGATGAACCTGGAGGGCGTGAAGTACGAGGATATCGATATCAGCGGTGAGCTGTCGACGGCGGATCGCTGGATTTTGCACCGGATGAACGAAACAGCCAAGGAAATTACACGCTTGATCGATTCTTACGAATTCGGGGAAACGGGTCGATTACTGTACAACTTTATCTGGGACGATCTATGCGACTGGTATATCGAGTTCGCCAAGCTGTCCCTTTACGGGGAAGATGCCGCGGCGAAGAAGAAAACCCAGTCTGTACTGGCCTATGTACTCGATCGCACGCTGCGCATGATTCATCCGTTTATGCCGTTTATTTCCGAGGAAATATGGCAGCATTTGCCGCATTCTGGCGAAACGATTATGCTGGCGGCATGGCCGGAATACGACCCAGCGCTGGAAGCGCCAGACGCCGTTCAGGAAATGAACCTTCTGATCGATGTCATTCGCGCTGTGCGGAATATCCGCGCCGAAGTGAATGTGCCGATGAGCAAAAAGATCGAGCTCGTCATCAAGCCGGGCAGCGCGGAAGTGCTGGAAGTGTTGTCCCGCAACGAGCATTACGTTCGCCGATTCTGCAACACTTCGGAGTACGAGGCTTCGCTGAACGCAAATGTGCCGGATAAAGCGATGACCGCCGTTGTAACGGGGGCCGAGCTGTTCCTGCCGCTATCGGGTCTCATTGATATCGCACAGGAAATCGAGCGGTTAACGAAGGAACTTGACCACTTGAACAAAGAAGTGGAACGTGTCGAGAAGAAGCTGGCTAACGAAGGCTTCGTGTCCAAAGCACCGGCTAAAGTGATCGAGGAAGAACGGGCGAAGATGGCCGATTATTCTGAGAAACGCGACAAGGTGCTGGCTCGAATTGCGGAACTGAAAGGTTAATTGAACTACTTCGTGATCCGAAGATGACTTTTTGAACTACAGTTCAATAAAGGTTGAAAAAGTTAGGTTTGGAGCACCGAGAAGGTTGGATGAAGCTAGGGACTGAGTAGCGGAGCGTAGACAGATCTACGTGAGCAACGGAAGTCCCGGCTGAATCCAAGATTCGACGCCGACTCTGCTTCATTGAACTACTTCGTGATCCGAAGATGACTTTTTGAACTACACTAATATTAAGTGAAGGTGACTGACATGGGGGATCGTACAGAGGAAGAAGCACGGCCGCTCAAGAGCTACGCTGAAGCGGTTGATTGGATCAACGGGCTGTTGCCGTTTGGCATCCGTCCCGGCTTGGAACGGATCGAGCTCATGATGGAAAAGTTAGGCCATCCCGAACGGAGGCTGAAATTTATCCATGTGGCGGGGACGAACGGTAAAGGCTCCTCCTGCGCTTTCCTGACCCGGACACTCCGGGAATGCGGTTATCAAGTGGGGACTTTTACGTCCCCTTATATCACTAAGTTCACAAATCGTTTCCAATATAATGAGGAAGATATCCCTGAGACGGTGCTGCTCGATCTGGCGAACCGGATTGCTCCATTGGTGGCTGAAATTTCCGAGACTGAACTCGGATCCCCAACCATGTTCGAGGTGAGCACAGCGATCGCGATTTTATATTTTGCGGAAGTGTGTTATCCCGATGTGGTAGTATGGGAGACCGGGCTTGGGGGAAGGATGGATGTGACCAATATTGTGACGCCGATCGTCTCTTTGATTACGAACATCGGCATGGATCACATGGACGTCCTTGGCGATACCATCGAGCAAATCGCCCGTGAGAAGGCTGGCATTATCAAGGCGGGAGTGCCCGTAGTCAGCTGTGCCGAACAACCGGAGGCCGTTGCCGTACTGAAGGAAACGGCGGCAGCCAAACATGCTACCCTGTATCTGATGGGGGAACAGTTCCGGTACGAGCGGGTGGCCGTGGATGCCAAGGAGCAGCAGTTGCATTTTCAAGGTCCATTCCGGGAGATGGATTTTACAATTCGCATGCTTGGGGAGCATCAATGCAAGAACGCCGCCGGCGTCATGATGGTGCTGGAAGTGTTGCGGCAGTATATGGCTTTTATCCTCGAGGATGAACAGGTGCAGGACGGTTTCCGTACCGCCTTCTGGGCTGGACGGCTGGAAGTGGTGCGGGAGGAACCTCGCCTTGTATTGGACGGAGCACATAATCCGGAGGGGGCTGCTTCGCTGGCGAAAAGCCTGCCTGAAGCGTTCCAATACCGTAAGCTGCATTTGATGATGGGGATGCTGGCCAACAAGCATCATCAGGGCTACTTGAAGCATATATTACCAATAGTGGATACGCTAATTCTGACCGAGCCCGATTTTCGCCGGAAAATGGACGCCGATGCGTTGTATGAACTCGTGGCCGAACTACAGGGGACAGAAGCGAAAGCGGATTTGGAAATCATCGTGGAACGTGACTGGAGAAAAGCCCTTTCGCTTTTGGAGTCACGGACGGAACGGGAGGATCTTGGGGTAGTCACCGGCACGTTGTATCTGATCTCGGACGTGCGGGCGGCCCTTTTGCATCAAACCGATTCTGAAAAAGGCTGGTGACCATTTTGTTAAATACGACCAAACAACACGTACATTTTATCGGTATCGGCGGATATGGCATGAGCGCCATTGCCCGCGTGATGCTGGAAATGGGGTATACCGTCACGGGATCGGACGTTGCCTCCCAAGAGTTGACGGAGAAGCTCGCCGCGAAGGGAGCAAAAATCTATATCGGCCATACCGCCGAACACGTGCATGGGGCGGATTTGGTCGTTTACTCTACCGCGCTGCCGCAGGATAATGTGGAGCGTTTGGAAGCGCAAGAGCAAGGCATACCGGTGCTGCATCGCTCTCAGATGCTGGCCCGCCTTTTGAATGAGCGTAACGGTGTTGCTGTTGCCGGAGCTCATGGCAAAACGACAACCTCGTCGATGATCGCGCTGGCGATGGAGCTTTGCGGTACCGATCCTACCTACATTATCGGCGGGGAAATTATGGACATGGGCACAAATGCCAAAGCCGGACAAGGAAAATGCGTGGTTGCGGAAGCTGACGAAAGCGACGGCTCCTTCCTGCAGTATTATCCATCACTTGGCGTCGTGACCAACATCGAGGCCGACCATTTGGAAAACTACGGCGGTGACTTCAATCGCTTGAAGGAAGCCTACGTGCAGTTTCTGAATCAGATCAAACCGGACGGCAAGGCGGTCGTATGCGGAGACGACCCAAACGTACGTGAATTGCTTCCTCGGGTACAAAGTCCGACGATTACGTACGGCATCGAAACCAACTGCGACTATACGGCCCGGGAGATCGAGCTTGGAGATCGCTGTGTTACCTTTAAAATGTATCAAGATGACCGGGAGCTCGGAACAGTGGAATTGTCTGTGCCTGGTCGGCATAATGTTTACAATGCGATGGCTACCGTGATCGTATGCATGGAGGCAGGCATTCCGTTTGATGAAGTTGTCAAAGCGTTGCGCCACTTCCATGGCGCGAAACGCCGTTTCCAGGTGCTTGGAGAGAAGAACGGAATTCTGATTATCGACGATTATGCACACCATCCAACGGAAATCCAAGCGACGATCGCAGCGGCCAAGGCAACCGGCAAGCGAATTATCGCCGTCTTCCAACCGCAGCGGTATACGCGGACCTTTTTCTTGTTGGATGCGTTTAGCCGGGCGTTTGGAGATGCGGATGAGGTGATCATCACCGACATTTATTCACCGGCCGGAGAGAAAGCGATCGAAGGTGTAAGCTCCTCCAAGCTGGTTGAATTGATTAAGCAGAACAGCAATGCCGGCGCCCGTTACTTGCCAACGAAGCAGGATGTGATTGCCGATTTACAGCACCGGCTGAAGCCTGGAGATCTCGTGCTGACGATGGGAGCAGGCGACATTTACAAAGTGGGTTACGAGCTGGCCAAAGGGTTGTCTAACTAAATCCCCAGCTTGACACTTAATATGAACGGTCTTTACCGGGATGAGGTTCCCGGTAAAGACCGTTTTTTCGTTCCTGACCAAATAGAAGCTTCACCCTTGTACAGGCTTGGCATAACCGTTGGATCGCTCTCATATGGATAGGGTAGAAGAATGGACAAGGAGCGTGCGGACCGTGAACAAAGCCAAAATGACATTCCGGTTTGACAGGGATGGCCGGGAAATCCGGCCAGAACGGGAGATTGCGGAGGAGCCAATGCGGAGGACGACACCCCAATATCGCGCGGTAGAAACGGTGGAGGAATGGGGAGATCCCTTCACAGACCATACCGGGATGGGGCTCACTGTTTTCCCGGGCGGTCAAGACCAGAGACGACGCCAAGATCCGACGGTAACCGATCGGGATGATTGGGCAATGGAGAAGGCGGATATGTCTGTTTACTCTACTGCATCTGCGGCTGATAAGGCGTGGGAAGAGATTTACGGCAATGATCCTTGGCAAACAGAGTGGCAGGAAGATGCCCCTCCTATCTATACCCGTCCACACCGAACCTCCTGGTGGAAGGTGGCCGGCTCTTTGACCGGAGCGATTGTTACGGGCGCACTGTTTGGGTATGTCGTGCTATCTTTATTTAATCAGGAGGTCGAGCTCCCTCTTCCGGGAATCAATACGAACACGACGCAGCAGGAGGAAAAGGGAGACACCGCAAGCCAGCCGGCCATGGGGGAGATTGAAGGAGAGGACCCCGCCAAAGAGGACAACGCTCCGCTCATTAGTGTCGCATTGCCGGAACAGACCTACTACTTTTTGCAATATGGCGTGTTTAGCACAGCCCAGGGTGTACAGCTGGCACAAGAAGAGCTGCAGGCGTCCGGCATTGCAGCGGCGCGGGATACGGTCGACGAGAAGCGGGTATATGCCGGGGTTTCCACGGATCGTGAGCAGTCGAAACTGCTGACCGGCCAACTCAAGGCGGCAGGCGTGGAGCTGATTTTGCACGAGATTTCGTTACCAGCAGTGGCCAATGTTCCTTTTGCCGGCGAACGTGAAGCTTTGGAAGGGTTTATGGCGCAAAGTGCAGAGCTGGTTGATCTGCTTAGCACTTCATCCGCTGCGCTATTAACCGAAGCGGACCCGCAACCGCAGCAGCATCCGGAATTGGAACAATTGGGTGCCAAGCACCAAGCTTGGACAGAAAGGGCTTCGGCGATCCGCGGCAAATGGTCCGCGGAGGGAGCCGCCCTAGCCGGGGAAATGGAGAAAGCGATCAACGGGGCGGTCGAGGCCATGAGCGAATATCAGAAAAACAGGGCGAAAACGCTGCTCTGGGAAGTGCAAAATGAGATGATGCGCTTCATTATGGCCGAGCAATCCCTCGTTCACGCCGGAGCATAAATATGCAGTAGAAAAATAGGACCAAGGACAGGGGCTGGAAATAGTTTCCCCTGTCCTTTTTGTGTTTGCGCCTGGGGCCATAATAATCTTATAATAGGTTAGTGTCAAAAAATGGCGGGGATGACAGCAAACCGCTGTCGATTCTTATCTATTTTTTACCAACTTATGCATGTAACCATTCAGGACATCAATTCGTTTTCTACAAAGGAGAGTTCCATAATGGATACCGCAAAATTGCGCCGGATTATTCTTGCTTCCACTTCACCTCGCAGGCGTGAATTGATCGCGTCTTTGGCGATTCCTTTCGAAGTAGTTCCGAGCCATGCCGAGGAATCCTTCGAAGCATCGTTATCGCCGGAGCAAATCGTGATGGAGCTTGCCGGGCGCAAAGCGGAAGCCGTTTACCGGGAGCTTGATTCTTCGGCAGACCGTAATGCAGTGATCGTTGGAAGCGATACGATCGTGGTCCGAGACCGCGAAGTATTGGGTAAACCGAAGGACACCCAAGAGGCAGCGGATATGCTGCGAAGCCTGCAGGGACGCGCGCATGTGGTGTATACCGGCGTAGCCTGCATAGACGCCTTAACGGGGCGACGCCACGTGGATTACCGAGCGACGACCGTAAGGATGAAGGCTTTAACCGAAGCGGAAATTCAAGCCTATGCTCGTAGCGGGGAAGGATTGGACAAGGCTGGAGCGTATGCGATTCAAGGCCTTGGCGCTACGATCGTTACTGGAATTGAAGGATGTTATTTTAATGTTGTGGGCTTGCCGGTATCGCTGCTTGTGGACATGTTGAAGGATTTCGACATTCAGGTACTGTAAGCAGGGGACTGAGCTTGCCGCGTTTGGCAGGTCATCGGGAAGTGATAAAGCATATCCTTCCGAAACCAAGGACGGGCGGACTCGGAATAACCGGGAGCGGCCTGATACTATTTCGGAAGCGAGGGATAGCGATGGAGCAAGCACAAACTCCCTATATGCTGCGTGATCTTCCTTCTGAGGAGCGGCCAAGGGAACGAATGATCAAATACGGGGCAGGAGCGCTCAGCCATGCGGAATTGCTGGCGATTCTGCTCCGCACGGGAACACATCAGGAATCGGCAGTTCATATGGCCCAGCGATTGCTCGCCGAATTAGGCGGGTTGCGTGGGCTGGTGGATGTCAGCCTGGAAGAGATGACCATGCTGAAAGGCATCGGACCCGCAAAAGCGATCCAACTGAAGGCGGGGATTGAGTTGGGGCAGCGACTGGCCAAATCGCGGCTGCCGGATCAAGCAGTCATCCGCAGTCCGCACGATGCGGCCGAGCTATTAATGGAGCAAATGCGCTATTTGCAGAAAGAGCATTTTGTATGTCTTTTTTTGAATACAAAAAATCATGTTATTGCTCAAGAGACGCTTTCGATCGGAAGCTTGAACGCATCGATTGTGCATCCGCGTGAGGTGTTTCGGGCTGCGATCAAATGCAGCAGCGCTTCTGTCGTTTGTGCCCACAATCATCCCAGCGGGGATCCTACTCCAAGCCCGGAGGATATCCGGATGACGCGGAGGCTTTGTGAGGCGGGGGAAATTATCGGCATCGATGTGCTCGATCACATCGTCATCGGGGACGGCAAGTTCGTCAGTTTGAAAGAGCGGGGCTTAATGTGATATCAGAAGGTTGGATGAAGCTAGGGACTGAGTAGCGGAGCGTACATAAAGGTACGTGAGCAACGGAAGTCCCGGCTGAATTCAAGATTCGCCGTCGAGCTTGCATCGAAGATGAAACACCGTGATCGGAAGATGACTTTTTGAACAACCGTTTTAATGAAGGTTCAAATAGTCAGGTTTCGAGCACCAAGAAGTTGGATGAAGCTAGGGACTGAGTAGCGGAGCGTACATAGAGGTACGTGAGCAACGGAAGTCCCGGCTGAATTCAAGATTCGCCGTCGAGCTTGCATCGAAGATGAAACACCGTGATCGGAAGATGACTTTTTGAACAACCTCTAATATAATAGGTTAGATACAGAAGGAAAGGAAGAAGCAGCATGTTGGGTGGCTTTACAAAAGACTTGGGTATTGATTTAGGGACGGCAAATACGTTGGTATATACGAGAGGCAAGGGCATTATCGTCCGCGAGCCTTCGGTGGTAGCGATCCATACCGACACGAAAAACATCGTGGCCGTCGGAGAATCGGCCAAGAAGATGATCGGCAGAACCCCCGGCAACATTCGGGCGATCCGTCCGATGAAGGATGGTGTGATCGCGGATTTCGATACAACGGCAACGATGATTAAATATTTTATTGGTCAAGCGCAGAAGAAGCGTTCGTTGTTCCAGCGCCACCCGAACGTCATGGTTTGCGTACCGTCGGGCATCACAGCCGTTGAGCAACGGGCAGTTGAGGACGCGACGAAGCAAGCCGGCGCACGCGAGGCTTATACGATTGAGGAGCCGTTCGCCGCGGCGATTGGTGCGGATTTGCCGGTTTGGGAACCAACCGGCAGCATGGTCGTGGACATCGGCGGCGGGACGACGGAAGTTGCGGTGATCTCGCTGGGCGGGATCGTCACGAGCAAATCCGTCCGTGTAGCAGGTGATGAGATGGATGAGGCTATCATTCAATACATCAAGCGCCAATATAATCTAATGATCGGGGAGCGAACGGCCGAGCAGCTGAAGATGGATATCGGCTCCGCACTTGCCTTGGAGAAGGTCGAAACGATGGAGATTCGCGGTCGCGATCTTGTGACAGGACTGCCGAAGACGATCACGATCACTTCCGATGAGATCTCCGAAGCGCTGAGCGATACAGTTGGTGCGATCGTAGACGCGGTGAAGGTCACCTTGGAGAAATGTCCGCCGGAACTCGCGGCAGACATTATGGACCGGGGGATCGTGCTGACTGGCGGCGGCGCATTGCTGCGTAATCTGGATAAACTGCTGGCCAGCGAAACCGGCATGCCGGTAATTGTGGCGGAGAATCCGCTCGACTGTGTAGCGATCGGTACGGGCCGGGCTTTGGATAATATCCATTTATTCAAATCAAAAAGTAGTTCAGCCCTTCGTTCCAAGCGATAATTCGCACGGAAGAAGGCACCCCTGATATCAAAGCGGCGCCGTCCTGAATTGGACGGCCAATGCCGTTTTTCCAAGAAATCATGTATGGTTGGAGGGTGCGAAAACTGTTTAAGCTGCTTGGCAACAAAAGATTATTTATTTTGTTGATGGGACTTATTTTGTTTATTGCGGTGATGGGGTTTACGCTGGGGCCAAGAACCAACTTGTCCTGGCCGGAGAAATTCGTCAAGGACACGGTTGGCTTCGTGCAATACGTGTTTTACAAGCCCGCTAGCTATGTAGCGGGCTTCTTTGAAGATATTTCGAACCTGCGTGCGCTGCAGGAGGAGAACGAGCAGCTCAAGATTGCTTTAGCTCACTATACACGTGACAAAGCGACGTATAACTGGATCGCTCAAGAAAACGAACGATTGCAGAATAAGCTCGATTTCACGGAAGCGCAAAAAAGGCTCTATGATTACACCTGGAAAATTGCCCAGGTCATCAGTGTGAATGACGATCCCGTCAATCGCACGATCGTGGTTAATTTAGGGGCTCGGGAAGGCGTGAAAGAGGGGATGGCCGTGACCTCCGAGAAAGGGTTGGTTGGCGTGATCAGTCATGTCAGCAACTTTACGTCCACGGTCCGACTTGCCACTTCAATGGATGCCAAGGACCCGAATTCCAACGGCATTGCCGTGACGGCGCAAGGGAAGGAGAACGACGTCTTTGGCATGATCGAAACGTTCGATCGCGAGCAGGGAATGTTCCTCATGACACGCATTGAAGATGCGACTCCGCTAAAGACAGGAGATACGATCGTCTCCTCCGGGATTGGCGGCGTATTTCCGCGCGGCATGGTGATTGGCACGGTGAAGGACATTCAGGTTGGCGAATATGGGCTGACGTATACGGCTACAGTGGAACCGGCTGCGAACTTTACTGACTGGAAGGAACTGTTTATCGTGTTCGAACCGGAAGGTGAAGGCGAGTGAACAAGCGCAAATTGATTTTGTTCCTGCTGCTGTTCCTCTTGTTTATTCTGGAGGGAACTTTAGTTCCTTGGCTAATCCCTGCGGCATGGCAGACGCGGATTGCCCCGCATCTGGTTTTCGTCGTTATTCTTTATTTCTCGGTTTATGAGAATCGGCATTCCGGGTTAATCCTTGGCCTGGTGTTTGGGATGTTGCACGATATCGTTTTTTACGGAGCATTGATCGGAGCCTACTCCTTCGCGATGGGGTTGTCCGGGTATCTGCTGGGGCTCTTGTCCCGCAACCAGCGGGCACCGTTGCCGCTGATGATGATCGTGGTGCTGCTGGGCGGCCTGTTGCTGGATTCGATTCTGTTCGGGACATACACGCTGTTTGAACTGATTCACCAGCCGTATACATGGGCGTTGAAAAATCACATTATCCCAAACGTACTCGTGCAGTTTGGATTTGCTTTGGCGATCTACGTACCGCTGCGACGGCAGCTCGAAATCATTACCCGCAGACGCTCTCCCGAGGAGAACGCTTGACTTCCCGCTTATTTTGCTTGCCGTAAGCAGGAACTTTTCTGCTTCGGCGCGAATTGATTAGGGGGGAGGGACAGGCTCATGACAGTAAAATCCAACCACGTGACGATTAAAGGCGTAAAAGATGGCCTGGTTTTCCTGCTGGACGACAAATGTGATTTTTCGAGTCTTCTAGAGGAATTAAAGTATAAATTGGAGTTTAGCCATCAACATATTTTAACCGGGCCGATCATCCATGTTGATGTGAAGCTGGGGATGAGACTCGTCACTGAGGATCAAAAGGAAATGATTCTTGATATATTGAAGCAAAAAGGCAATCTGCTTGTCCGCTCCTTTGAGATGCCGGAAGTTGTTCGGGCAGATGCGCCGGGAGCGCTGACGACGATTGCGGGGATTGTCCGCTCGGGTCAGGTGCTGCATCATGAGGGCAATCTGCTGTTTATTGGCGATGTGAATCCCGGGGGGACGATTCGCTGTACCGGCGACATTCTGATTCTCGGCGCTCTGCGCGGGATGGCTCATGCAGGCTTTGAGGGCAATGAGAACTCGATCATTGCAGCTTCGTACTTGTCTCCAACGCAGCTTCGAATCGCGGAAACGATCAGCCGCCCCCCGGATGAATGGGAGAACCGGGAGACAAGCATGGAGTTCGCTTTTCTACGGGAAGGGAAGATGCAGATCGACAAAATCATCAATATCACCCGGGTGAGACCGGACCTTAACGTGTTTAAAGGGGTGTGAATCATGGGACAAGCTATCGTAATTACGTCCGGTAAGGGCGGGGTAGGCAAAACGACAACCTCAGCCAATATCGGTACGGCGCTTGCGCTTCTGGGGAAAAAAGTATGTTTAGTGGATACGGACATCGGTTTGCGGAATTTGGACGTGGTCATGGGGCTCGAAAATCGGATCATCTATGATTTGATCGACGTGGCCGAAGGCCGCTGCCGACTGAATCAAGCGCTGGTGAAGGATAAGCGGTTCGATGAGCTGTATATGCTGCCGGCGGCGCAAACGAAGGATAAAAACGCGATTTCGCCAGACCAGGTGAAGGATATTATTCTGGAGCTGAAGAAAGAATTTGAGTTCGTGATTATCGACTGCCCGGCCGGGATCGAGCAAGGGTTCAAAAACGCGATTGCCGGGGCGGACCAGGCGATCGTGGTCACGACACCGGAGCATGCTGCTGTACGCGATGCGGATCGAATTATCGGGCTCTTGGAGAACTCGCATATTTCTTCACCGAAGCTGGTGGTGAACCGGATTAAGATCAATATGATGAAATCCGGGGATATGTTGGATATTGAAGGCATTTTACAGGTACTAAACATCGATCTGATCGGCATCGTGCCAGATGATGAGAAGGTCATCAAAGCGGCTAACAGCGGGGAGCCGACGGTGATGAATCCGGATTCTCCGGCGGCGATCGCCTATCGCAACATCGCGCGGCGGATCTTGGGAGACACGGTGCCGCTGATGCTGCTGGATCAGAAGAAGGGTGTATTTACGCGCTTTAAGAAGTTTTTTGGAATGGGTGGATAACCGTTGTTTTTTAAACTTAAACATGTGGACTGGCTGATGGTAGGGATACTCGCATTGTTTATGGTGTTTAGTACCCTCCTGGTGCGCAGTGCTATTGCTCCCTATGAGACGGAATTCCAGGGGAATGATCTGAAGACGATCATCTTTTACTTGCTAGGGTTCGTGGTCGTGTTCGGTATGGCTTTGGTGGATTACCGTACGTTGCTTCGGTACAGCTGGTATGTGTACGGGGCAGGCTGCGTGCTGCTGGTGCTCGTCTACCTGTTTGCGCCGGAAATCAACGGGGCGCGCAGCTGGTTCAAGATTGGCGGGTTACAATTTCAGCCGGCCGAATTGGTTAAAGTTATTCTCATTTTGACGACAGGCTATTTATTAGGCAAAAAAATGGGGCAACCGCTTCACTTCCGGCGCGATATTATTCCGATCACGCTGGTGACGCTGCTGCCGTTTTTTTTGGTGTTGATTCAACCGGACTTGGGAAATGCGATCATTTATCTCGTCGTGTTAGTAGGGATGCTGTGGATTGGCAATGCCAGATACAGCCATGTTTTGATCGGTTTAGCTGCGGCGGTCGCGGGATTGATATTGTTTGTCACATTGTTTAACGCCTATAATACGCAGATTCAAGACTATTTGGAGAAACATCGGAAGCTTCACTGGTACCAGCGGATCAACACGTTTATCAACCCGGATCAAGCGTCGAGCGACGATCGGCACCAATCCAACTACGCCAAGATCGCTATCGGCTCCGGGGGACTGCTCGGCGACGGTTACATGAAAGGCGACTTAAAGAACAAGAAATTCGTTCCGTATCCGTATTCGGACTCGATTTTTGTTGTCGTTGGCGAGGAGTTTGGGTTCATCGGGGCTTCCGTGCTGCTGCTGCTCTACTTCTTGTTCATTTACAGGATGATCTTAATCGCCCTGCATTGTATCGATAAACGAGGCGCGTACATGATTGTGGGGATCGTAGCGATGTTTCTGTTTCAAATTTTCGAGAACGTCGGGATGATGATCGGTCTGATGCCGATTACCGGGATTACACTGCCGTTCATCAGCTATGGAGGAACTTCGCTGCTGATCAATATGTTATGTATCGGACTGGTGTTCAGCATTAAGCTGCATCAGGAGAAATATAAGGTGGATTAGGATAAACCGGTGCCGGGAGCACCGGTTTTTTTGATGGGCTGGGCTACCGACTTCTGGGTGATTTCGCAGGTGCGATTCGATAACCCCAAGCTTGTTCATATTCCATTCCTGTGGCTCATAAGTATGAAGTACAGGCCCTGCCAGAGAGCAGGCAGCGGCAGAACGGATGACTTATGGGACAACCACGAAATTGTGGAGCGGAGTGGGGGGTTAAGAGCATGGACGTGAAATCAAATGTCAAAAAGCGGAGAGCGGAGCGGATCCGGCAACTGACGATGGAAGACGCCGTAGGGCCGTTGCCGACGGATCCGGGCTGGGGATCTGCTCCTGGACGAGCAGTTGCGCCTCCAAGAAGCAAGCCACGGCCTGCGAGTTCAGGTCAGGACGACAGCGATCCCGATCCTGAGTTGTTATGGAAGCGCGGGCAAGGCCGCTGGCAGGATCCTTATGCAGGCGCCTATGGGGGCGGAAAAGGTGACGACGAGCTCATGGGTCCTGGATCAGGAAGACGTCCGACGTTCTGGTCCGCGATGTTCGTTCGCCTAGTGATCAGTACGTTGCTGTTTGCGGCGATCTGGGGCATGAACCGCTATGAGCCAGCCTGGGCGACGCCCATCCGCGCATTTATTGCTAAGTCGCTGACCGTGGAGATGGATTTCCAAGCGGCCCAAGCCTGGTATGAACGTTATTTCGGCGGGGCGCCATCCTTTATTCCCATTTTTAAAACCAATGAAGATCATGGGCTGAGAGTAGGCGCGACAGCCGCTTTCTCCTTGCCGATTGAAGGAAGCCTTGCCAGTCCATTTGCCTTGAGCCTTAAAGGGGTTGAAATTATTCCTGACACCGGCAGCTTACAGGTCAAAGCCATCGATACCGGACGGGTGGTTCGCGTTGCCCGGGAAGCCGAGACCGGACAAACTGTGACGGTACAACATGCTGGGGGATACCTCTCGGTGTATGGACATTTGGATCAGATCTCCGTGGAAAAAGGGGACTGGCTGGAAGGGGGCGATGTTCTGGGCAGCCTTCCGCCGCGAACGCAGTCGCCTTTGCCGACGCTTTATTTTGCAATCAAAAAAGATGACCGGTATATCGACCCGGCGGATGTGATTCCGTTTGATTAAGTGGCGCGGCATCGCGATTTCGTTCCACCCTTTTTTCGTCATCATTATGCTGATGTCTGTACTGACCGGCCACTTTCTGGAGCTGCTTGCCTTGTTCACAATCGTGTTCGTGCATGAGATGGGCCATGTGTTTGCCGCTCGCATGTACGACATTAAAGTGCTGTCCGTTCAAATGCTTCCCTTTGGAGGCGTAGCGGTCATGGAGGATGCCGGGAATCTTACAGCGGGTCGCGAGATCGTCATCGCTTTGGCTGGCCCGCTGCAGAACCTGATGCTGATCAGTGCCTCCTTGCTTCTTCATGCTATCGGAATCTGGGACGGGCCATTTTTGAGCTATTTTATTCAAAGTAATTTGCTTATCGCTTTATTTAATCTGCTGCCCATCCTGCCGCTGGATGGCGGGAAAATCTCGCAGGCATTATGCAGCCTGGTGATGCCTTATTATGCCACGTTGCTCTGGTCTTATCGTATCAGTCTGTTGTTCAGCGTCTTGCTGGTCGCCTACTCATTCTTACCGCTATGGCTCGGATTAGGCGGGATGCAGCTGAATCTTCTGCTGATTGGCCTCTTCTTGCTATATTCCAATCTGATGGATTATCGGAACATTCCCTATCGTTTTATCCGTTTCCTGGTGAACCGGGATCGCAGCTTTTCCAGACATCTGCTGAACGGGACATTGGCCCAACCAATCGTCGCGGAGAAAACGAAACCTTTGGATCATATTTTGCGTCTATTTAAGAGAGAAAAATACCATTTCATCTATGTGATGAACCAACAGGGGAATATCGTGGCGGTCGTTCCGGAACAACGAGTGATTTCCTCTTTCTTACAGGGAGGGTCCGGGGCTTGAAGCGCGACAGACGTGATATAATGGAACGGGCATGTTACTTGATAATGAGCGAGTTCATGATCAATGGATGACGAAAGTATGAAGGGTGAGATCATGAAGAGGATGATTGTTCACTGCGGACCTGGCTCTACCGAAATTGCGCTTCTCGAAAACGGCAAACTGGTGGAATATGCGGCGGAGCGTTCTCAACATCGGGGATTGGTTGGCAGCTTTGTGAAAGGCAAAGTGGCGAATGTCATTTCGGGGATGCAGGCCGCTTTTGTGGATATCGGTCAAAAAAAGAATGCGTTTCTCTATATCGACGATGTGTTGCACCCTCATTTGGAGAAGCAGCCGAAGCAAAAACCGTCGATCTCAGAGCTCCTGAAGCCAGGGCAAGAGCTGGTTGTCCAGGTGGTGAAAGAAGCGATCGGCAACAAAGGTGCGCGGGTGACGACACATTATTCTTTGCCGGGGCGCTGGCTGGTCTACATGCCGACGGCAGGGTATGTGGCGGTCTCCAAGAAGATCGCACGTGAAGAGGAGAAGCAACGCCTCAAGCAACTTGGCGAGGAGTTGCGCAGTGAGGAAGAAGGATTGATTCTGCGCACGGTTGCCGAGGAAGAGGATGGCAAGGCGATCGCGGAAGATCTCGCACAGCTGCGTAAGCAATGGGCTGCTATCCAGGAGAAGGCGAAGCAGGCGTCAGCACCGGTTGTGCTGCACCAGGATTTGAGCATGATCCAACGTTTGATGCGCGACGTGTATAGCCCGGAGACGGACGAGCTAATCATGGATTGTCCGGAGCAGGCAGAGGAGGCGCTTGCTTTTCTGCAGGCGATGCTGCCGGGAGAGACGCCGCGCATCATTGTGCACGAAAGCGAAGTGCCGATCTTCGATTATTATGAAGTGAGACCGCAGTTGGAGAAGGATTTTCAGCGAAAAATTTGGCTGCCGGGTGGCGGCTACCTCGTGTGGGACACGACGGAGGCGTTGACCGTGATCGACGTGAATACCGGTAAGTTCACCGGAGGAGACAGCCTGGAGGATACGGTCTTCCGCACCAATCTGGAGGCGGCGCAGGAGATGGCTCGACTGATTCGGCTGCGGGATACCGGTGGCATTATCATCGTGGATTTTATCGACATGAGCAGCGACGAGCATCGATCGGCGGTTTGGGAGCGGCTGGAGCAGGCGATGGCCGGCGACCGTACGCAACACCATATTTTAGGATGGACCAAGCTTGGCTTGCTGGAAATGACACGCAAAAGAATGCGGGAAGAGATTACGGTAATCAGTTGATTTTTTGTAAGGTGCATGATAGTATATTAGGGTATGTGTCATGAGTTAGCTTGTGCACATGCTGCAACCGCTCCGATCGGGTTAACAAGTTCGCTGGACCAAAGCGTCTAACGGCACCTGAATCAGGCGAGTCTGAGACATGAGGAGGTGCAAGCAAATGTACGCAATTATCGAAACCGGCGGTAAACAATACCGTGTTCAAGAAGGCGATGTGCTTTACATCGAGAAATTGAACGCAGAAGACGGTGCAAGCGTAACGTTCGACCGTGTGTTGGCAGTATCGAAAGGTGAAGGTTTGGTAACGGGAACTCCATTGGTATCCGGCGCTAGCGTAACGGCGAAAGTCGAGAAGCATGGCAAAGGCCAAAAAGTGATCGTATACAAATACAAGCCGAAGAAGAACTACCACAAGAAACAAGGTCATCGTCAACCTTACACGAAAGTAACGATCGAGAAAATCCAAGCGTAAGAAGGTGCGATAACTTGATTATCGTCTCCATATTACGCCGGAAGAATAATGACATTGCAGGCTTCAAAGTGGAAGGCCATGCCGGCTATGCGAAAGCCGGTGAGGACATCGTCTGTGCGGGCGTGTCGGCTGTGACCGTGGGAACGGTCAACTCGATCGAGGCGTTGACGGGCATTGTGATGGACTCCAGGATGAAGAACGGCTTTCTTAGCGCGGATCTTCCTGATACGGTCGATACGGAAGAAGCTGGAGCGCAAGCGCAATTGTTACTTGCCTCGCTTGTCGTTATGCTGAAGAGTATCGAAGAATCATACGGGAAGTATATTCAGATACAGGACGTCATTATTTAAAGAAGGAGGTAGACTACAATGTTGAAATTGGATCTCCAGTTGTTCGCTTCCAAGAAGGGCGTAGGTTCCACAAAGAACGGACGCGACAGCATCGCGAAACGCCTCGGCGTGAAACGTGCTGATGGCCAAGTGGTAACGGGCGGAAGCATTCTCGTTCGCCAACGCGGTACGAAAATCCACCCAGGTACAAACGTAGGCATCGGTTCGGACGATACGCTGTTTGCGAAAATCGACGGCGTTGTGAAATTCGAACGTTGGGGTCGCGATCGCAAAAAAGTGAGCGTCTACCCTGTGGAAACCGCTCCTGTAGCGGCTACAGTCGAAACTTAAGAGCTATGAATCAAGAGCCCTGGCACGTTGGTGTCAGGGCTTTACTTTTTTACATACATAACGGAAGCCAACTTGGTTGAGGTATGTTATACTGGGTAGGGATGCCAGGGTGGGAAGTTCATTCCGCCCAATCTGTTAGAGGAACGGGGAAGATATGAAACATCGGTTCATGGTGAGGGCAATGATCGGATTGATCGCGGTCGTTAGCCTAACACTTGCTTATTTTCTGAAGTCGCCGATCGGACAGGTCCTCCTGTGCGGGGCTCTTTTCGTGTTGTTTGGGCTATATGTACGGCATCTTCGGAAAGGAGCCGAGATCGAGCGGAAGCATTTGCTGGAATCGGTCCAACGAACGGCCTCTGCGACGCTGGGTCATCATCGCCACGATTGGATGAACGATCTGCAGATTTTGTATGGGTATATCCAACTACGGAAAATTGATAAACTCGCGGATTGCGTGGAAAGAATAAAAGAACGAATGGCCGTAGAAAGTAAAATTTCCAGGTTAGGCATTCCGGCCTTAGTTTTCTATTTGCAATCGTTCCGCGAGGTCAATGGTTCAGTTCATCTGGACGTTGAGATTGAGGACGAACTGCAGTTGGATCAATTGCTTACTGCGGAGCAAGCGGAAGAACTGACGGAAGCCATCGTGGAAACGGTGCGGATCTTCCAGTATAAAGGGCGTTCCTCTTGGGGAGAGACGCTTCAATTAAAGATGTCGATGTACCGTGAGGACGGCGAAGTCATCGTTCGGTTTGAACAGGTCGGATCGAAGGGGAATCCGGAGGTGCTTGTTCGTCTTCTTGATGAAGGAATGGCAGGAATGCGGGTGAAAGCTGACCGTGGTGAGGAGGAAGACGGTTCCCTGCGGCTCCGGGTGGCTTGTGGAAAAATAAACGAGGTGAACGCATGTTTGTAGATAAAGCGAAAATTTATGTTAAGGGAGGCGACGGCGGCGACGGGCTGGTGGCTTTTCGCCGGGAGAAATATGTGCCCGAAGGCGGCCCGGCCGGCGGCGATGGCGGCAAAGGCGGCGACGTGATCTTCCGCGTGGACGAAGGCTTGAGAACGCTGATGGATTTCCGTTATCAACGGCACTTTAAGGCGCAGCGCGGAGAGAAGGGGCGGAATAAGAGCCAGCACGGTGCGAATGCGGAGAATATGATCGTCCGGGTTCCCCCGGGAACAGTTGTCATCGACGACGATACCCAAGAGATCATTGCCGATTTGACGCGCCATGGGCAGGAGGTTGTCGTTGCCCGCGGAGGTCGCGGAGGTCGCGGCAATATCCGGTTCGCGACACCAAACAACCCGGCGCCTGAACTGGCTGAGCATGGCGAAGAGGGCGAAGAGCGCTGGGTCGTGCTTGAGCTGAAGGTGATGGCCGATGTTGGCCTGGTCGGATTCCCAAGCGTCGGGAAGTCGACGTTGTTGTCCGTTGTATCGGCAGCTAAACCGAAAATCGGCGCCTACCATTTCACCACGATCACCCCGAATTTGGGGGTTGTCGATGTAGGTGACGGACGGAGCTTTGTGATGGCGGATTTGCCTGGCTTGATCGAAGGGGCCCATGAAGGGGTTGGTCTGGGTCATGAGTTTTTGCGGCACGTTGAGCGGACGCGATTGATCGTCCACGTCGTTGATATGGCGGGTTCGGAAGGACGGGATCCTTTTGACGATTGGCAGAAAATTAACGACGAGCTGCGGCTATACAATGCCGATTTGGAGAAGCGCCCGCAGATCGTAGCTGCGAATAAGATGGATATGCCTGAAGCTGAAGCGAACCTGGAGAAATTCCGAGCGGAAGTCGCCAAGGTGCGCGGGGATTTGGAGATTATGCCGATATCTTCCTTAACTCGTCAGGGGATCCAAGAGTTGCTCTACCGCGTGGCGGAGCTGCTGGAGCAAATTCCGGAGGCGCCTGCGATTGAAGAAGTTACCGAACTGGCGGAACGTAAAATCTACAAATTGGACAAGAAGGAAGACGAAGGCTTCACGATTCGCCGCGAGAACGAGACCTTCGTGGTGGAAAGTGCGAAGATCGAGCGGATGATGAAACGGATGCAGCTAAATTCGCATGACGCCATCCTGAAGCTGGCTCGCACGCTGCGGCATATGGGGGTCGACGATGAGCTTCGCAAGCGGGGGGCCAAGGATGGTACGTTGGTCCGCATCGGGGACTTCGAGTTTGAGTTCGTCGAAGGCAGCAGCTACTACTGAGGATGGAAAAGAGCACCTTTTAGGTGCTTTTTTTGCTATGGGTCAGGACAAAAAATCATTGCCACCCTGCGTCATATCCGTTATAATGTCCACTATATGAAAACAAAAGTCTCTAAGGAGAGGACGTTCGTGAAGGAGCACTACTATTTGGTTCGTGAGGATATTTTGCCAGAAGCGGTAGTTAAGACATTGCAGGTAAAGCAGCTCTTAGCCTCCGGCGACGCCAAAACAGTCCATGAGGCTGTTGCTCAAGTGGGGTTAAGTCGCAGCGCTTTTTATAAATATAAAGACGGCATTCATCAACTCAATCAATTCGAACGGGAAAGCATTGTGACCATCTCCTTTGATTTGGAGCACCGGTCCGGGATCTTATCGAAGGTGCTTGCGCTGATCGCCGGTTCTGGCGGCAACGTATTGACGATAAATCAGAGCATTCCGCTGCAAGGCAAAGCCAATGTCGTGATCTCCGTGGAAACCTCGCGCTTAACTGAGGAGCTGGATGAGATGCTGGATTCGTTACAAAGCATTCCGGGCGTAAGGAGAACACAGATCGTTGGTCAAGGTTAACAAGGTAAGAGGAGAAATGAGACGAAAAAAACCGTAATTGGATAACGGGAGGGGACGGCTGTGAAGCCTGTGAAAGTAGGACTGCTCGGACTTGGCACGGTAGGGACCGGCGTGGTCCGGATCTTGGAAGGACATCAGGAGGATCTCAGCAGTCAGGTGGGTTCGCCGATCGTCATTGAGAAAATTGCCGTTAAGACCTTAGACAAAGCGCGCAGCATCCATGTGGAGCCCCATAAGCTGACAGAGGACCCTTGGTCGGTCATCCGCGATCCGGAGATTGACGTAATTGTGGAAGTCATGGGCGGCGTGGATCAGACCAAGGCTTATATTTTGGAGGCGCTCGAGCGCGGCAAGCATATCGTGACCGCAAACAAGGATCTGATGGCGCTGTATGGTTCAGAGATTCTGGCCAAGGCGATGGAGCATCAATGCGACGTTTTTTATGAAGCCAGCGTGGCCGGCGGTATTCCGATCATCCGCACGTTGATTGAAGGCTTTTCCTCGGATCGCATTATGAAAATTATGGGGATCGTCAACGGAACAACCAATTATATTTTGAGCAAAATGAGTCAGGAAGGCGCTTCTTACGAAGATGTGCTGAAGGAAGCGCAGCAGCTCGGATACGCCGAGTCCGATCCGACCTCCGATGTGGAGGGATTGGATGCCGCTCGTAAAATGGCGATTCTCGCAACCCTCGGTTTCCGCACCAATGTGGAACTGAACGATGTCCATGTTCGAGGCATCACTTCGGTATCGAAGGAAGATATTTTGTATGCGAAGCGTCTGGGGTATGAAATGAAGCTGCTCGGCATCGCGGAACGGCAGGATGACGAATTCAGCATTACGGTGCAGCCGACGATGGTGAAGAAGACGCATCCGATCGCAGCTGTCAACGGCGTTTACAATGCGGTGTATGTGTATGGGGAAGCTGTAGGGGAAACGATGTTCTACGGTGCGGGAGCCGGCGAAATGCCGACAGCTACGTCCGTGGTTGCGGACCTGGTCGCTGTCGTCAAGAACCTGAAGCTTGGCGTGAACGGCTTGAAGGCCATCGTCCCGTATAAGCCCAAAAAGCTGAAAACAGACGATCAAATCGCCTATAAAAACTTTCTGTTGCTCCACGTTGACGATAAAGCCGGTGTTCTGGCGCAAATCACCCAAGTGTTCGCCGAATACGAGGTGAGCTTGGAGTCGGTCGTTCAGTCGCCGAATACGAACTTGGAAGGCGCTGAAATTATGATCGTGACGCACAATGCGAGCAAAGCAAGCATGGATAAGGTGCTGGCCCATTTCGAATCGCTGGACGTCATTCATCGGATCAAAAGTGTGTATCGCGTAGAGGGATAATAACATTAATTCAGAATAAAGGAGTTCTTTTTGCATGAGATATCTCGGATTGCTGGAAACGTACAAGGAATATTTGCCGGTGAGCGACAAGACGCCGAAGCTGACGCTGCAGGAAGGCAATACCCCGCTGGTTCGCGCGGAGAACCTGTCCAAGGAGCTTGGCCTGGATCTGTATTTCAAATATGAAGGACTGAATCCAACGGGTTCCTTTAAGGACCGCGGCATGGTAATGGCCGTTGCTAAAGCAGTGGAGGAAGGCAGCACGACGATCATGTGCGCATCCACGGGAAATACTTCGGCAGCGGCAGCGGCTTATGCGGCTCGGGCGGGCATCGACTGCATCGTGCTGATCCCGAACAACAATATTGCCCTCGGGAAGCTGGCGCAGGCGATGATTTACGGAGCGAAAGTGATCGCCATCGAAGGGAACTTCGACCGGGCGCTCGAAATCGTACGCGACATCACCGCCAAGCATCCGATCACGTTGGTCAATTCGGTGAACCCGTACCGTATCGAAGGACAGAAGACCGCGGCATTCGAAGTGTGCGACCAACTCGGGAAAGCACCGGATGTCCTTGCGATTCCCGTCGGCAACGCGGGTAATATCTCGGCCTATTGGAAAGGCTTCAAAGAATATTATGAGCGTGGTAAATCAACTTCTCTACCGCGAATGGTTGGATTCGAGGCCGAAGGCGCGATGGCGATCGTGAAGGGTGAGCCTATCCGCGAGCCGGAGACCATTGCAACCGCTATTCGGATCGGCAATCCGGCCAGCTGGAAGACAGCGGTATCCGCTGCGGAGGAATCCGGCGGGCAGATCAACTACGTTACGGACGACGAAATCCTTGATGCATATCGCACCATCGCAGCCAAGGAAGGTATCTTTGCTGAGCCAGCATCCGCTGCTTCAATCGCCGGCGTATATAAACTGCATCGGGAAGGATATTTCAGAGGCGGCGAGACTGTCGTGTGCGTACTGACCGGGCATGGTTTGAAAGATCCAAACATCGCGATTAAGAGCATTGGCGGCGAACCGCTTGTCGTACAGGATACGGAGGAAGCGGTACTGGATGCGATTGCCAAGCTGCAAGGAGCACGGGCATGATTCGCCGGGAAGGCGTCCGGGTCAAGGTGCCGGCGAGCACAGCGAATTTGGGGCCCGGCTTTGATACGCTTGGTATGGCACTTAACCTCTATGCTTGGATTGAAATGAAACCGGCCCCCTCCACGGTGATCACCCTGCATGGGGGGAACCTGGAGGGACTGCCAACCGATAAAAGCAATCTGGTGTATCAAGTCGCGCAATCGGTGTTTGCTGAAGCCGGCGTGGCTTTACCGGAACTGGAAATCTCGATGAAATCGGATATTCCGTTAACCCGCGGGCTTGGCAGCAGCGCTTCGGCGATCGTCGGGGCGCTGTTTGCAGCCAACCTGCTGATTGGCGAGCCTTTGAGCAAGGCTAAGCTGTTCGATATGGCTACAGCCTTGGAGAAGCATCCCGATAACGTGGGTGCCTCCCTGTACGGCGGGATTATTACCGCGGTCTGGGACGGGGCGCACGCGGATGTGCTGCGTATTGAGCCGCCGGCCGATCTGGAGGTGCTCGTAGCCATTCCTGATTTCCAGCTGTCCACCTCCAAGGCGCGTGAGGCGCTGCCGAAGCAGATCAGCCTGCAGGATGCGGTGTACAATGTCAGCCGCACGTCCCTGCTGACTGCGGCGTTAGCCGCTGGCCGGCTGGATTTGATCCCGGCTGCCATGCGCGATCGCCTGCATCAGCCGTACCGGGCTGCGCTCGTACCTGGAATGGCCCGGATTCTGGAGGAAGCGACAACCCATGGAGCTTTGGGGGCTGCCTTAAGTGGAGCTGGCCCGACGCTGCTCTGTCTGACGGATCGCCGTCAGGGAGCGGACGAACAGCTGGAGTCGTTTTTATTGGAAGTGCTGAACGGGGAAGGCATCTCTGCGCAGACCATGAGGCTGAAACCTTGCACATCGGGGGCTGTGGGGCTTACTATGGAGAGTGAAGGTTCTTTTCTGGATCACATTCAAGCCTACGGTTTGTGAGAGCTTCGTGATCGATTAAGATTAATGGTTGAAGCACCTTATGAGGGGAAGTCAGGAGATGAAACGAATAGCATTGCTGCCGGAAGGCTCGGTATCTCATGAAGCGGCGCTGCATCTATTTGGCGATGAGCCTGTGGAACTGCTGCATTTCAAGCAGATATCCGACGTCTTCTTAGCCACGGCCAGCGGACACAGTGATTACAGCGTCATCCCGATGGAGAATACAATTGAAGGCTCCGTCAGCCTTCATATGGATTGGCTGATTCACGAAGTGGATATTCCGATGCAGATTGAATGGATATACCCTTCCGTGCAGAATTTGATTGGCAAGAAGGAAGAGTTCCAAGCGGCCGATCCATCGGACGAGATCGATTACAGCAAAGTGACGAAGGTGCTGTCTCATCCGGTTGCGATGGCGCAGTGCTTGCAATTTATTCGTTCGCAGATGCCTAAGGCGGAGCTGGAGCATACCGGCAGCACTTCAGAAGCGGTAGAGCTGGTGAAGAAAAATCCGGGACAAGGCTGGACGGCAATCGGCACGGCACTAGGAGCTAAGCGCCATGGACTGGATGTCCTGGCTCGCCATGTGACGGATCACGATAATAACTATACCCGGTTTGTTCTGATCGGCCCGCGGCCGCTTGAACTGAATCACCCGGCAGCCCAAAGCAAAACAAGTCTGCTGGTAACGTTGCCTGAGGATTTTCCGGGCGCCTTGCATCAGGTATTGTCTGCATTTGCATGGCGTAAACTGAATTTGTCGCGCATCGAGTCACGCCCTACGAAGAAGAGGCTGGGCAGTTACTATTTTATTATGGATGTGCTCGAAGCGGTTGATTCCGTGCTGCTGAGTTCAGCGATTGGTGAAATCGAAGCGCTCAACTGTCAAGTACGTGTGCTGGGGAGTTATCCCAGCTTGTCATTTGGAGAACAAAAAGCGGAGGTGCCAAAATAATGGCAGAACAATGGATTTATTTAGATGGACAATTCGTAACAAAAGATCAAGCAAAGGTTTCCGTATATGACCACGGCTTTTTGTATGGGGACGGGATTTTTGAAGGCATCCGCATTTATAACGGGAACATCTTTAAATGCAAGGAGCATTTGGACCGCTTATACGATTCGGCTAAATCCATTATGTTGGACATTCCGCTGACGTATCAGGAAATGGAAGATGCGCTGGTCGAGACGCTTCGCCGCAACGATCTGCGTAATGGCTATATCCGTCTGGTTGTCTCCCGCGGTCCCGGCAACCTCGGACTTGATCCAAACCGTTGCCCGAAAGCCTCGGTGATCATTATTGTAGAGCAGCTGGCGATCTATTCGGAAGAAGCCTACAAAACGGGGTTGAAGACCGTATCTGTGTCGACGCGCCGCAATATCCCAGACGCTTTGAATCCGAAGATCAAATCGCTGAACTATTTGAACAACATCTTGGTGAAAATTCAGTCGAACCTGTCCGGTGCGGGCGAAGCAATCATGCTGAACGCGCAAGGGTACGTTACGGAAGGGTCGGGCGATAATATTTTTATCGTGAAGAACGGGGTTATTACGACTCCTCCATGCTACTTAGGCGCTTTGGACGGCATTACCCGCCAAGCAATCATCGAAATTTGCCGCAAAAAAGGCTACAACATCCAAGAGCAGCCATTTACGCTGCATGATGTCTATGTCGCCGACGAAGTGTTCCTGACGGGGACAGCTGCCGAAGTTATCGCAGTACGCGAAGTTGACGGCCGCATCATCGGTGAAGGGCATGCGGGCCCAATTACGCTGAAGCTGCTGGAAGAATTCCGCGCGATTGTTGATAAGGACGGATTGAAGGTTTGGTAATAATCTGACAAGGCCGACAAGAATCCTATTTTCCTTGGTCTAAGAGGAAGATAGGATTTTTTCTTTTCTAGGATGTCAAAAACCGGGCTCCTGCATAGGATGTAATAAATGGGCCCCGGGCGATCATCACGTACCGGAGAAGAAACCTAGGAGGTCTTTATCGCGTGAAAATCCATATTGTGAAAAAAGGCGATACTTTGTTTGAGCTCTCAAAAAAGTATAACGTGCCTCTGGAAAAACTGATCGAAGCTAACCCGCAGATCGCCAATCCAAATCAGTTGAACATCGGTGACAAAGTAAAGATTCCAGCTGTGGCCGTACCGATTGGCGGTGAAACGGGCAATGTTTACAAGCACGTCGTCAAGCAGGGGGACACGTTATGGAAGCTGTCCAAAGCTTGGGGATTACCTTTGCAAAGTCTGATTGATGCAAACCCACAGCTTAGCGACCCGAATCAATTGAAGGTTGGGGACATCGTCAACATACCTACGGGCATGGGAAATCCGTCAGGTGGTGCCGACAACCCTTCTGCGCCGAACGTAGGGATGTCTCCTGTGCAAACTGGTAAGAAGAACACGGCTCCCATCGCCGGTTCTGGAAAGAAAGCTCCAACCGGCGTCAAGCCAGAAATGACAGCACCAAAGCCGGAGAAGGTGGAGCCGGTGAAAACCGAGAAGCCGAAGGAAGCCCCGGCGAAAACAGAGCCACCGAAACAACAGCCAATCAACGTAGAACCGCCGAAGCAGCAGCCGATCAACGTGGCACCACCGAAACAACAACCGATCAATGTGGAACCGCCAAAGCAACAACCGGTGCAAGTTCAACCGCCTAAAGTCGTACCGATGGAGATCAAAGTGGAAGTAGAGCAAATCCAATATGAATCCACGAAACTCCAACCGATTCATCACGAGCCGAAAAAGCATGAACCTGTTCAGATTCAGCCCTATCCTTACCAACCGAATATTTCTCCTGCAAATTATGGGCCGCAGAACGTCAGCCCTTATAGCCATGTGCCCATGAAGGGAGAACCCACAGGGGTTAGTCCTTATGGCTATGAGCCGATGAAAGGCGAGCCAATGGGAATTAGCCCTTATGGGCATGAACCGATGAAGGGTGAACCGACAGGAGTCAGCCCTTATGGCTATCAGCCGATGAAGGGTGAACCGACAGGAGTCAATCCTTATGGCTATGAGCCGATGAAGGGTGAGTCGAAAGGAGTTAGTCCTTATGGCTATGAGCCGATGAAGGGTGAGTCGACAGGAGTTAGTCCTTATGGCTATGAGCCGATGAAGGGCGAGCCGGCAGGGGTCAGCCCATATGGTTATGAACCGATGAAGGGCGAACCGACAGGAGTCAGTCCTTACACCTATGGCCCGAACCCATCCCCGAACTTATCCTATCCAGGTCATGTTATGCCACAGTATACACTTCCGGCCATGGGTTACGCTCCATCCCCTTGTGGCTGCTCGGGAACAATGTCTCCTTACCCGTATACGACCCAGGAAGCCTATCCGCCTTTTTATCAGTATCCCATTGCCGCTGAACCCGTATCTGGGTATTATGGCAATCCGGCACCAACAGCATTGTCACCAGCGGAAGGGGAGTATCCGGGGATATCTAATGCTAATGCGCCAGTCTCACAAATGCCGAACATGGGAGCGGTAAGCCCGTACGCAAATCCGAATCCGAATATGCAGCCTCAGGCAGTATCACCGCAATCCGTATCTCCTGAAGCAAATAACAATCCATTCTATCCACAAACGATGGATTGGGGACATCATCCCGGAATGATGCCTTGTTATGGTCCACCTGTGCCAGGCTATCCAACATCGGTTATGCCGTCATCCTATTATCCGATGGCCTATCCAGGAGCGAATAACATGGCTCCGCTAGCTAACGAACCTTTGAAGGGTGAAGTAGGCGGGATCGAAAACATGAAGGGGCACTTTAATCGGGAGGTGGAGTCTTCTACTTCCGGCGACGAGACGGAGGAGAGAGAGTCCCAGAAAACAGAGGCAAAATCAAAAACGCCTAACTCATCTAAAAAAAACGTGAAAATTTCGGGCAACCCTGACGCGCAGCCAAGTCCGAAGAAACAAAGTAAATCGAGTAACGGAGCGGCAGGCAAAAAAAATCGTCAACGTACCGACAGCTCGAATGGACGCCGGAATCCGTGGATTAACGCCTAACAAGTAAACAAAGCAGGGGAGGTAACTCTCCTGCTTTGTTTTTTCTCGTGTAATGACTTGAGCATGAATGCGGAATATGATATATTAAATATCCCATGAAAACTACGAAATAAATCGAGTTGAGAGTGGGATGTTGAGAGAAAACGAGTTGCTTAATCCCTTAAATAAAAAAAGTTCAAAAAAAGGCTTGCACTTCTAATCTCAATATGTTATATTATTTAAGTCGCCGCTGAAACACGGCGATAACGAAAAACGAAGTTGATCTTTGAAAACTGAACAACGAGTGAGTAATTAAACTGAGATTTTTAATCTCGTCAGTTTATCTAAATGAGCAAGTCAAACACTACTTTATTGGAGAGTTTGATCCTGGCTCAGGACGAACGCTGGCGGCGTGCCTAATACATGCAAGTCGAGCGGAGTTTATCGGGAGCTTGCTCCTGATNAACTTAGCGGCGGACGGGTGAGTAACACGTAGGCAACCTGCCCGTAAGACTGGGATAACTACCGGAAACGGTAGCTAATACCGGATACGCAAGTCTCTCGCATGAGGG
>NZ_JADQ01000035.1:0-49766 GCF_000518465.1 Paenibacillus sp. J14
AAAACATTCGACACGGCCAAAACACCCGTTGCCCGGTTAATCGAATTGGGCGTGCTACGACCAGAACAAACCCAACGGTTACAGGCGTATCAGACTTCCCAAGATCCGCTTGCATTACACAATCAGTTGGAAGCGCTGCTTTCCCAACCCGTGACGCCTGCCTCCGCTACGCGCCCAGTGGAGGCTATGTAACAGCCTCCACTGGGTAACAAAATTACGTGAGTGAACCATTATCCTTCGGTAACATTTTTATATGAGTTGACACGATGGGGAGAACGTTGGCATCGATTCGAGAGATTCCCAATAGGATTCCGTAATCCCCAAGCCATTTCGGCATGTCCCTGATCCCCTTCTGTTCTTTCAAATGTGAAAATAACCGCGTAATAAGGGGGCTCCAGTGTCCTTGCGATTCCGCTCATAAGTCCCTTCCGAAAAAAGTTATGGATGAATGATTTGATTATAATTGCATAAGCAATCAAGTGTTTTTCATAAGGTTCCCCCTGACGGACTCAATGCTTTTACCTGCAGCTTTACAAATATCTAATCGTTCTATGGTTTCGTCACCGTTGTACGAATGACTATGTCAAGAGAGTTTTCAGAACCCTTAAAGATGAAGTTTATAAAATTATTAATATGCCTCCATAGTGTTCTTTCATTTTCATTATGTCGAAAAATAATCCAAAAATATCTCGATATATCTTCTATCTTTTGTGTTCTTAATGCGTTCCTTTAGCATATCAATAACATGAGGGCGCATGTGTTCATTTTGAGCAATCTTCCCTAACAATACATCATCATAGTTTTTCAGCCATGAAGGCCTAAACTTAGTGAAATCGAATGATTCAGGACTGACGAACATATCATATTCGTCGTCGACACCCCGATAGTCTTTCATTCTAATATCGGTCAACTCTCCAAGGAAGTAAAGAATACCAAATTGCACAAAATAATCATTGTTTCCAGATAGTTTGATAAGATTCCTTTTTCTATCTTCCAAAACTTTCAGTTTCCAATCTTCCATATATTCAATAATCAAATCTTGATATTCTGAAATATTCTCAATTGCACCAATTATAAAACCGTCAAATAATCCAGCAATATCTTCTACTTTTTTTAGACCTAAGATATGGTTTCTTGCATCGCTTGATAAGATTGGCAACAAACGATATATGAAATCAATCTGATTCTTCGTTTCTTCTGAAAGAGCTAGTGCATACTTGGACAATTCATACGAAACATACGTATTATCAAGATGTCGGATTAAATTTCCGAAATAACCTGAGCTTAGGCCATTTGTTGATTCTTCAGAGAACTCGCAATTTATATGTTTATAAGCTCGTTGTATTAGAAATTCTTCAAGGATGGGAATTAATTCATTAAGCTTTCCACTTCCTACAATAAGTCTCTGGCAATACAAGTATCTCTTCCCGGTATCCAAATCCCTTTCTGGAAAATAAAATAACAATGCCTTAAATATTTTTATAAGCGCTTTCGCAGAGAGTTTTACGTATCTTGCGAAATAAAAAGCAACCTTAGCTTCTGAGATCAATTGTGTATAGAAAACAATATCCATGTCATTATTGGAGAACTGCTTAATAATCTCATCGGCAATTCGTATCAAATATTCTTCGATTTTCTCTCTGTCTCGAAATTCGAATCGTTCGATCTTACAAACACGTTCGATGTGCTTAATGTCATCAATACTGAAAGATCTCACCACATTAACAAAGTCATAATAATCAACATAGAAACCTGACACTCCCATAGAGATTCCAAATTCATCGATATCACGAGTTTTATCATACTCTGCTTTTTCAAATAGTAACATCAGTGAGTTTCTCATGTATTGCTTGAACTCTTTAAACGCTGCTAGCCACAGGCAATTTTCATACAGGAAGCGGAGGTTTTCGTTAAGTCGGCATTGTACCTCAACGTCAGACGTCAGACTTCCAAAAGAATAAGTACCTTTGCTCATTTCGGAGCGGACCTTATTAGTCAATTCAAATAGCTTGACTATATCATCATATAAAAATTGGTGGTCACTAAGAAATTCAAGAATTCGGTATTTCTGCTGGAATTCATATGGCATACCACCGTAGACATCATCAATATTGAAATTTTTCATTTCCCTTTCAATTCTGCTTATAAATTCATCCGAAAATGGCTTAAATATTCTTCCATACGCTAGAATACCAATACTCTCAAGTTGCTTAGTTGCTTGTGTAATGCTCTGATATAGTCGATATCTGTTTATCTGCGATAGGTAATGTATCCACCAATTTGATTCATCTATTGACCTTAAAAGTATATCTGAATAGAGGTTGTATGCGTCTTCCCATTTGCCAAGACATGCTAAGTAAAACGCTCTTCTGTAATCATCTTCAAGATTGCTTGATGCTAATTTGATAATTCGTTCCATTTCGTCATAATTGCCATGGTAAGCCGGACTTTCGATACTAAATTTAGTTGCAATTCTGCTACCCGCATTCTTCAACATACAGAGAATACCGTTTCGTTCAAAAAAAACTATTATTTCTTCAAATTTCTTCTTGAAATTTTTGGAAAGGTTATTTTGTCCTTTTTCTTTGAGCTCAAAGAATCGCTCCATATATGGGAATCCCTTGTTCTTGTTTCGAACAACTAGACCATTCACTTCAAAATGGTAATCATATTCAAAAACGTGTTTGAGATCAAGCTTCCGAACAGACTGTAGCAGAAACAATGGGCTTAGCTTTTTGTAAATGTATTCAACGACTTCATCGTCTTTTGAAAGTAGTCCATTTTCTCTTGACTCAATGAGAAGATCCATTACTGCACTATAGCGCTTCATGTATTCCTTTTCGTCACTCTGTCCAATACTGGCCGCATCAATGATGCGAAGTCCTTTGCTTTCATAATATACAGCAGTGTTTTTTTCAATTGGTTGAGGATCTGTCCTAATAAAAAAAGGTTTGATATATTCATCATTCTGTAATTTCTTGACCCAGTTAAGCAACAGTTTGATATTATAGTCCCCTAAACCGTATCCTATGAATACGATGGTATGGGTAGCCATAATTGTCTTCATGAGATTACTAATCAGTGGATAATTGTGTTCGTAATTCAAATAGTCGATTTCCTTCAATACGACATTTTTTCCTTGGTAACCACGTCTGAAATCACCATGCACTTTTAGCAAATATCTAGAGGAAGTCGCTTTCGCAACATCCTCCTCGGCGCTCACCACACTGAAATACCGTCCTCGTTTCCAACATGCCGTTTCAATCAAGTTATCGTAGTTTGTCGTGATGATATGCACTGGGTTCATAGCAAGAATCTTATCATGTATTGGATTTATAGGCCTATCCACTGAAAATACATCTTCAAGAATTCTATCAAATTCTCCTTGGCCTTTCACATCGTAGAAGATCTGTGGAATTAGTAAATATTCGTCGGATGAATATTGGCTTTCCTTCGGTCTTCCGTATAATTCTATATAGAATTTATCCACCAATTCCCACCATTGCGGGTACCCTGAAAGTGTTGAAAGCCCTGCACCAACGAAAAATACTAGTTTTCCATTCCTCGAAGCTTCTGTCAAATCTTCAATGTACTGATGCAGTTTCTCCATATGAAATCCTCCTTTTTTTGTTAGTAACATAAGGGTTCAACTTGTTTTGAAAACTTTTTCGAACCCCTTGACTCTTTAGAGTCTGAATGAATATACAGAAAGCAGATAGTATCAACTATTTCTTCTTGTGATGCGGCTCTCCGCGCTGGCTATCACAGCAAGTTTCCTTTTCTTATCGTCATTTTCAACTATTGATTCCGATTGATTCATACACTCACCAATTAATCCATCAATTTCGGAGATGGGGATCCTCTGCTTTACAACTATTTATGATACGGCTCACCTTATCACTTAAACGGCGAATTATAGAAGTGTCAAAAACATCTTTGTTTACGGCTATTCACACGGATTAATTGTAAAGAAAGTGATTAGGAACTCTTAGGCGCATAGTAAAGGAGAGGGGCTGCGCACACCCCTCTCCTTTACTATGCGCCTATTACCAGTGCCTCTGAATGAAGTGAAGCAATAAGCCAGCTGTTAGACTTATTACCACTCCAATCAGATACTGCTCAATGATATCGCGCATCTTGCCTTTGTTCTTCCGTTTCCTTCTCATACGTAACCTCCATGAGTTCATGGGGTACGTACCGAGACTAGGGCAGAACATGATTTTCAAATTACACTCCTGTAGAAAGTAAATTACCTACTCTTCCACAATACCTTTTGACCGACTTCTTCGTCATCTCCTCCGCTCTTAACGAGCGCATTCACCAAGCTTCGCCTGGTATCCTTAGTCCCCAAACAAGGGGTATTTAGCTGACTCATGTTATTTATGAGTCACTCCTCAAACTGCACTAGCCTACGGACTTACCCGTAGTTTAGTATAGGGACATCAGTCCCTATTTACATTATATCTCTCAATTTTCCGACAGGCAATCTTCAGCAAGTTCAGTAACGGTCGTGGCAAAAAGTTCTAGCCTTGATCGCATAACAACACAACAAGTCCGGAACACACCCCAAGCAAGGAGGACTCACCACTATGACCTTCGCCATCAGCGAAAACAGGGAAGAAAGCAATCGTCACCTACATCAACGATCACTTCGACCAACACATGTCCAAGTTCCCCTACGCCAAGTACCAGACGGAGCCGCTCGACCGATGGCGCGAGTACCCGCTAGCCGGGTGTGAAAATTTCGACTCATTTGTGATACGGCTCCCCCCGATTGATCTTCACCGCGCGATAAATCTGCTCGGTGAGCACCAGGCGCATGAGCTGGTGGGGCAGCGTCATGCGCCCGAACGACAGCCGCTGCTGCGCACGGCGGAGTACCGCATCGGCGAGCCCGTGGCTCCCGCCGATGACGAACACGACATGGCTCGTCCCGTAGGTGCCGAGCCGGTCGATCTCCGCGGCCAGCTCCTCCGAGCTCCAGAGCTGGCCGTCAATCGCGAGCGCGATAACATGCGCATCGCTCTTGATCTGCGCGAGGATGCGTTCACCCTCGCGCTCCTTCACGCCGATGAGCTCCGCCTCGCTCAGCGTCTCCGGCGCTTTCTCGTCGGGCACCTCCACGACTTGGAATTTCACATAAGGCGCCAGGCGTTTGGCGTATTCCGCAATGCCCTGGACCAGATATTTTTCCTTCAATTTGCCAACCGCCACGATTTGAATCTGCACCGTAACACCCTCCGTTATCGTCCGTCCAAAGTCCATAAACTCAGATATCTAAAAAAACAAGCGGGGCCCGCATCCCATGCCGTCGCCCCGTTTCTTTGTGTCTCATTCCGTTGTGTGCCTCGCCAGTCACCTGTCAGTCACCTGACACCGGTCCAGCACCTTCACCTGCCCCGCACTTACACCACCAAAAACCGCGCCTCCTGGTCACATTCCTGACATTTCACCGGCGGCTCCCAATCAATAAACTTGGTGTGCTCCAAATCGACCACATCCGGGGCATCCTCAAACTCATCCACGAACATATCGATGGCCAGTTCCACATGATCTTTGCAAACGACGTACATAGTCAAAGCATCCTTTCTCTGTACCGCACTCCTGCGGCCGACTTACGTATTAACAGGTTGTCCTTTATCTTTTCTACCATACTCCGTGCAAAAAAGGAACCGCCCCCGTCACTTCCGGCAAGCGGTCCCTCCCCTGCTGGCCAACCCAACCGAACAGGCAGAGAAGGCCGAACAGGTTTACAACGGCGTATAGAAGTTTTGCGTGTAGTACGTTCTGTAATCGCTGCTGCTGAGCCCATCTACCGCACCCACACCCAGCATCGTGAATACAGGCTCCAGCATATTCTCCCGGTGACCCCAGGAGTTCAGCCAGCCATAATGTCCGTCGATGGCATCCAGGTAACCGGCGGCGATATTTTCACCCCAAGCCCGGAACTGCGGAATCCCGCGAGCCATCATGCGGTCACCGGCCGACTTCCCCTCAGGATTATCATGCTCAAAATAATTCCGTTCCGCCATATCCCGACTATGCCCGCGCGCCACCTCAGCCACCGATTCATTCCAGCTCAGCACGCCTAAGCCTCGTTGCGCCCGGAACGAATTGGTCAGGTCAAAAATCTCCCGCTCCGTCGCCTTAAGCGACTCCGGTGTATTCGGCGCATACACATGGCTCTCCGTAAACTTTTGGTCCATCAGCAGCACGCCGTCCACGCGGTACTTCTCGTGCTTATCCAAATACAGGTTGATGTACAACCCTCTCGGCGTATACGTCTCGACATACTCCCGCGGCGGACGCTCGCTCTTCTTCCAAATACTCGCCAGGCTGATCCGCAGGTTCTCCAGCCCTTTCTCCGCATCAGGCGCAAACTGCCACTCGTCATGATTACCAAACAAGCCAACAACCTTGCCGTCCGCTACGCCAACCTGCGTATAATGCTTGTAATCCTTATTATAGATGTACCATTCCAGTCCATAGTTCGTAACATCCTTGCGCGCCGGCTCGCCGAGCAGCTCAATCACGCGTTCTGTCGAATCGCCGATACCCACGCCCTTCAGCTGGATTTCCGGTTTGATCAAATCCGGGCTGGTCGCCTTAGGCAGCGTCAGCTTCAACCGATACAGGAACGTCTGCGCTTCCGCCCGCGACAACGCATCCTTAGGCGCGAAGCCTTCCACACCGGCACCATTCTTCCCTTGAGCCAAGCCTTGTGCCAGAATCCATTGGACTGCCTCATCTTCACTTAAGCTCTGCCCATAAAAAGCCGCCATCAACCGAGCCACGGAACCGCGTGTAATCGGCTCATTCGGCTTATCGCTCACCGGCCATGCCAATTCAGAGGCCAAGTTGTAATATGGCGTATACCAGGCCTCCTGCTCTTTCACCTGATCCAGCTTAATCTCGGGATAGGCCCGCACCAGCATGCTTAGAAACTCCGCTTCCGTCACCGACTGTGCTGGGCGGAACGTGCCATCCGGATACCCGTCGGTCACTCCATTGTTCTTCGCCCACATGACATTGTCATACGCCCAATGGGTTGCCGGTACATCTTTAAAGTTCACCGCAGCCGCTTGTACCGCGGATCCCGCAGCCAACCAGGCGGCTCCGACCCCCGCGAGAATCACCAATCCGCGAATCCCGCGCTTCATTTCATTCTTCATGAACCCCTGCCCTCTTTCCATCCTCGATCTTTTGGCTTGCTCTTTTCGATGTAATTCGACAGATCGAGGAGAAAATCCTTGCAGCAGTTTTTTACATTTATTTGCATTTACATGCTGATTATCAAATGATTTACTCTTCGTTTATAGGGAAAACCGCCTCCGTCAACGCCTGCTCCAGCTCCTCCGCCCGCCGGCGCTTCACGTCCTCCGGCCAGTCGAAATACCGGGCCATCGCATCGACGACCGGCTCCTTCCACCGCCGTACCCATGCGATATCAAATAACAAAGCCCCTGTTCTCCGCACAAAAAAATCCACCGGCGTCATCGCCATCTCCGCTTCCAGGGCATACCTCAGCGGAACAGCCACCTCCAGCGGGAGCCGGGCTGCACCGGCCGAGTCGGCTGGCTCGCCCGTAGCCGCAGCATCGTCGGCCAAAGCCAACAGCCGGTCCACGTTGGATCCATATCTAGCCGCCCATTTAGCGGCAAGATCCTTCGGGATGCCACGCTCCGCCGCTTCCAGCGCCTTGCGTGCCACGAAGCCGAGCAGTCCCTGCGAGCCGCCCACCTGCCCGCCGGAGATCGGCAGCAGCCGGGTTGCGCAGGGCGTGAAGCTCCGGCCGTATTCCCGCATCAGCTTGGCGGCCACGCGGTCCACGACCAGCTCCGCCATCTTGCGGTAGCCGGTCAGCTTGCCGCCAGCAATCGTGATCAGGCCGGACGCGGACTCCCAAATTTCATCCTTGCGGGAAATTTCCGAAGGCGATTTGCCCTCCTCGTAGATAAGCGGCCGCACGCCGGCCCAGCTGGATTCCACGTTCGCCGCCGTGATCGCCAGCCCGGGAAACATGCTGTCAATCGCACCCAAGATATAATCGCGATCCGCCTCCGTCATCCGCGGATGATGAATCTCGCCGTGGTACACTGTGTCCGTTGTGCCCACGTAGGTCTTGCCATCGCGCGGAATCGCAAACACCATGCGGCCATCCGGCGTATCAAAATAAACCGCCTGCCGCAACGGAAACCGCCCCTGGTCGAACACCAGGTGCACGCCTTTGGTCAGCTGCAGCATTTTGCCCTGCTTTGACCCGTCCATCTCGCGCAGCGCATCCACCCACGGGCCCGCCGCATTGACGATCTTCCGGGCGCGCAACTCATATGTCCGCCCCTCGGCCAGATCCGTCACCTCAGCGCCCACCAGCTGCGCGCCTTCGTACCGAAACCCGGTCACCTTGGTATAGTTGACCGGCATCGCTCCACGAGCCGCTGCTTCCTTGAGCACTTCAAGGGTCAGACGGGCGTCGTCCGTGCGGTACTCCACATAGTACCCGCCGCCCAGCAGACCGTCTTGCTTCAGCAGCGGCTCTTTCGCCAGCGTCTCCGCCGCCGACAGCATGCTGCGCCGCTCCCCGCGCTTCACCCCCGCGAGGAAGTCGTACACGCGCAACCCCAGCGACGTGCTGAACCGGCCAAACGTCCCGCCCCGATAAATCGGCAGCAGCATCCATTCCGGCGTTGTCACATGCGGGCCGTTCTCGTAGACGATCGCCCGCTCGCGCCCTACCTCCGCCACAACGCCGATCTCCAGTTGCTTCAGGTAACGCAAGCCGCCATGGACTAGCTTCGTCGAACGGCTTGATGTTCCCGCGGCAAAGTCCTGCATCTCCACAAGACCCACCCGCATCCCCCGCGCCGCCGCATCGAGGGCGATTCCAGCCCCGGTAATCCCGCCGCCCACGACCAACAGGTCCAGCGGCTCAGCCGGATTGGCCATTTGCTCTAACAGGTGACGCCGATCCTTACCCGAAAACGAATAGGTTCCGTTCATCTCCATCCTCCTTCAGCTCCCCGCAAAAAAAGAGATTCCTCCCCCACTCCAGTCGCTTCTATCTACGTCTGTCATGACTTCGGAATCTCTCCATGGAATATGTTTATTCGTTATCGTCTAATCCTTGTTCGATTTCCGCCTCCGACGGCTTATCGGTCAGCTCCAAGGTCACTTTCTCCAGCTTGCCGTCACGGTAGTACGTAACCTCCAACTCATCCCCGATCTTCTTATGCTCATACAAGTACCGGCGCAATTCCAACGTCGATTTGATCGGTTGCTTGTCGAGCTGGGTAATGACATCGTTTAATTTCAGTCCCGCTTTCAGCGCTGGGCCATGGGCCTCCAAGACGATCACTCCTGCGGTGACATGGTTCGGCAGGTTGAGATCCTCACGCTGTTCGTCAGTGATCGGAGAATAGCGGTTGTTGAGGTCCAACGTGTACACGCCCATATAAGGACGAACTACCTTGCCGTGCAGGAGCAAATCGTCGACCGTCTTCATCACTTCATTCACCGGGATGGCAAAACCCAATCCCTCAACGCCCGTATCGGAAATCTTCATCGTATTGATGCCGATCAGCCGGCCGTTCAAATCAACCAGCGCTCCGCCGCTGTTCCCCTCATTAATCGCCGCGTCCGTCTGGATCACTTCCTGCTCCCAGTCGTACACGCCATCCTGGTTCAGCGACACCGGAATCATCCGGCTGGTATAGCTCACGATGCCGGAGGTCAGAGTCCCTCCAAGGCCCAGCGGATTGCCGACGGCAATGACCGTTTCTCCGGCCCGCAGCTTCTTCGAATCACCTAGCTCGATCACCGTATCGATGCCTTGTCCGTCGATGGCCAGCACCGCAATATCGTTGATCGAATCCTGTCCGACAACCTCTGCCTTACGCGAGGCTCCGTCGCTCGTCACAATTTCCAGATCGCTTGCACCGCTAATGACATGCGTATTCGTTATAATGAAGGCCTTTCCTTTCTCCTTCTTAAAAATCACACCCGAACCCAGCGCCGCCTGCTCCGGATCGCCATCCGACAGCTCCCCATGATTGAGGATGCTCACCACAGCGGGCGCCACTTTGGCCGCCGCCGCGCTGATCCGGTCATAAGGATCGCCGGCATCCGAGAGCAACACCGCACTGCTGGTTGCAACATGGCGGTTCGATGAAGAAGGAAGCCCCGTAATGAAACTGAATAACAGCACGGCCACTACCGCACTAAGAACGGAAGAGATTAAAGAGATCTGCAGCGTGGACAGCTCCAGGCGATGCCTACGCGGCCTACCGCGCCAACGCCGCAAGCTGCCGCCTTCGGACAAGCGCATACGCCCCGGAACCTTGGTGGAATAAAAGTCATCGTCAAACCATCCCATCTCTATTCTCCCCCTCCATCATGCCTTCCCAAAAGGCCTGGCATCGACATGCCATCTGCCCCAGGCAAAGATCCCCTTCAACTTTATGCCATTACAGCAAAGCCATATTCATGCGTATCCTTAATTTTATTAACGTCATGAACCGAAGATAGGTTGCCTGGAATTTGAGAAGTTTACCGCTTTTTTTTCTGAAAACTGGAATGTTTGACCTTGCCCATGACTACACTATATTAATGCGATAGATTGATAGATTTATTTTACCATATTTTGATGGTTTAGAAGCAGATTTCTATCAGGGAAAAAACGGCAATTTTACCCACATCCCGTGGGCTATACCCATCGCAAACCAAAAGAAAAATCATTCAACCGTGTGCCTTGCACGGCTGCCTGAAGGAGGTAATCAGATGGATTCCTATTATTCCACGCCGATGAACGAAGTGAATGTACTCGCCAAGCTGGCGGATATGAAGGAAGAGCATTATCACCAGCTCGTGACCTTAAGCGCCATCATGGAGTTGCTTATAGAGAAGGGCATCTTAACCCGTGAGGAGATCGAGAAAAAAGCGCTCGAAATCGACGGATTTATGACCCCGCCCCCCTATCCCACCGTTTAAAGTGGATAACCAGCCAGCCCTGATCCGCCTAGCGTGGCGAAAATAAGGGCTGGTTTTTCATTTTTTAGATGTGATCTTACATTACATAGGACAGCCGTAAATCCCCAACTCCTTCTCTGACAACCCTGATTTGCGGCACCGGCACGAACGCGGCCGGCTGCAACCCGTATCCCGTGAAGAGCATCGGCCTTTGTAACGCTCCAATCGGCTTAATCAAGCGAGTATCCAGTAAGTACGGCGTGACCCCGGACCGGGTGTATGCGGAATTCGTTGGCCTGAATCACCTGCACTGGTTGAAGTATTTTTACATGACGGACGAAATGCTCGAGGAGCAGTTGGAATCTCTGAAGAAAGGGGAAAACCGCGCCGAGGTCGTCAAGCGCGTTGAAGAAGAGCGGTTCGAGCTCTACAGCGATGTCGAGCTGAAGGAGAAGCCGAAGCAGCTGGAGCAACGCGGCGGTGCTTACTACTCGGAGGCCGCGGTAAACCTGATGTGTTCGCTGTATAACGGTAAGAACGAAATTCAGACGCTGAACGTGGCTAACAATGGCATCCTCGATTTTCTACCGGACGACGCCAGCATCGAGGTTAACTGCGTGGTCACCCCGCTGGTTCCATCCGTCGGCGTCGCCATCAAGTTGCTCGATGAAATGCTGGAAGCGAACAAAGAGTATTTGCCGAACTTCTTTAAATAAGTCATTATCCCCTCCGGTTTTGGACGGAGGGGATTTTATTTTTTACCCCTTCAACCCCGTTGTCGAAATCCCCTCAACGAAGTATTTCTGAGCTAGGAAGAACAGCAGAATGCACGGTACGATGCTGACGACCGACATCGCGATGACCTGGTTCCAGGAGACCGCGGACGAGGCGTCCAGCGACAAGCGCAGCCCCAGCGACACGGTGAACTTCCGCACGCTGCTGATGTAGATAATCGAGTTGAAGAAGTCGTTCCACGTCCACATGAACTGGAAAATCCCCACCGAGAAGATCGCCGGTTTGCACAGCGGCAGCAGCACCCGGGTCAACACCGTAAACGAGTTGCACCCGTCGATCGTCGCCGCTTCGTCCAGATCCCGAGGCAAGCCGCGGATGAACTGGATCATCAGGTAGACGAAGAACGCGCCGGTGGCGAAGGCCGCCGGGATGATAAACGGCAGGTACGAATCCAGCCACCCTAGCTTATTAAACAAAATGTACCGGGGAATCATGATCGAAGCGTTGGGCAGCATCAAGGTGGCGATCATGATGGAGAACAGCAATGTCTTCAATGGGAAATGAAACCGAGCGAACCCGTACGCCACCAACACGCTGGAGAGGATCGTAAACAACACGGTTGGCACGACCAAGATAAACGTGTTCACGAAGAAGTCCTGGAACCCGTATTGGCCCGTGCCCTGCCAGCCCAGTGAGTAGGCATCCCACACGTAGCTGCTTGGCAGCAGCTTCGTTGAGCCAAAGATGTCCGCATTGGTCTTGAACGAAGAAGCGAACAACCACAGCAGCGGATACACCATGATGAAACCGAGCACGATCAGAAAGAGGTAGTTCGCCCATGTTTTTTTCAAACTAACGCCTGCTCTCATGTCATCGCCCCCCATCCTCATAATGCACCCAGCTGCCCGAGCTCTTGAAAATAACCGCCGTCACGCCCATGATGATCACGAACAGCACCCAGGACAACGCCGACGCATAACCCATGTTGAAGAAAGTAAAAGCTTCTTCGTACAGCTTCAACGCGTACAGATAAGTCGATTTCAGCGGTCCCCCTCCGGTAATGACAAAGGCACCGGTGAACTCCTGGAACGCATTGACCATCTGCATCACCAGGTTGAACAAGACGATAGGCGTCAGGAGCGGAATGGTGATTTTGAAGAACATTCGCGTTTTGGAGGCGCCGTCAATCGATCCGGCCTCATACAGTTCGCTCGGAATTTGCTGAAGACCGGCCAAAAATAACACCATCGAAGAGCCGAACTGCCACACGGTCAGCAAGCCCAGCGTATACAGGGCCACATCCGGGCTGCCCAGCCAATCGACCGGACCGAGATGGAGCCGGGCCAACATGGCGTTCACGACCCCTTCCTTCATGAACAGGAAACGCCAGAGGACGGAGATCGCCACGCTCCCCCCCAGGATGGAGGGGAGATAATACACCGTGCGGAAGAAGTTGATGCCCTTCAGCTTCGCGCTTAGCAGCATGGCGATAAACAAGGCGAAGGCGAGCTTGACCGGAACGGCCAGCACCACGTATATGCCAGTGACCTTCAGGGACTGGTAAAACTCCGGGTCCCCCGTAAAAATTTTGACGTAATTGTCCCAACCCGTCCATGTCGGGGCGCTAACCATGTTGTAATTCGTAAACGAGTAATAAAACGAAGACAAGAACGGATACAACTGGAACAGCAATAACCCGATGATCCATGGCGAAATGTACAGCAGTCCGACATACTGATAGTTCCGCTTGCGTTTAATCATGACGGACCCTCTCCCTCCTACCGCTTACGACCTGTTTATTGAGTACGGTCTTTAATTTCGGCCAATTTGGACGTTAAGCTGGCGATCAGCTCGTCGGCGGCCTGCTCCGGCGTGGCTTTGTTATAGCTGACCTTCTGAATGACGTCCTCAAGGATTTTTGCAACCTCCGAGTTGTTAGAGATGCTGTTGTCCACGAGACCCGCGTTCTCGAGCCCCAGCTCCACCGCATTCGTAATCGCCGGATCGATTTTGCCGGCTTCCACGGCAGCTTGCTGCGACGACTTCACAGGCGGAATCGAACGGACACTGCCCAGGATCACCGCCGCTTCTGGATCGTTCATCAACCAGTTGAGGAACTTCACGGCTTCTTCTTGATGTTGGCTTTTTTGGCTGACCGCGAACAGCTGCGACGGACGGACGACGACGCCGGTGTTTTTGGCATCCTTGGCGATCGCCGGGAGCGCCGTTACAATTTCAGTTCCTTCCGGCAGTACCGTCTTCAACGTGGGCAGCGTGCTGCTCATCGACGTGGTCATCGGCATTTCTTGATTGATCCATTTCGGGTTCTGATCGAGCTTCCCGAAGAACAGGTCGGCTTCACCCAGCGGCTGGTACACCCCCGCTTCCATCGCCTTCTGCAGCCACTCGAAGCTGGCTACCGCATCTTCCTTCGTAAAGCCTACGGTATAGTCCTCTTTGATCCATTGCTCGCCCGTACGCTGCTTCAGCATCGTCCGGAAATCCTGGGTTAACGCCGCGTGGTCGGCCAGCAGCAGGTATTTACCGCTGTCGGCTTCATGCAGCTTTTTGCCTTGCTCGTAAAGCGTATCCCAATCCCATTGAATGTCCGTCGGGATGCCTAACTGATCGGCCAGCGTCTTGTTGATGATCAAGCAGTAGGCGTTAACGCCGGTTGGCACTGCCACCAGCTTGCCGTCATAAACGCCGAAGTTGTCCAGGAACGTCGGATCGAACCCCGTGGCATCGAAATCTCCCACCGTCTTCAGATCGACGAAGAAGTCGCCTTTCGTCACCAGTTCCTGGACCCACGGCAGGTCGAGCTGCATGATGTCAGCCGAAGTGCCGCTGGTCAGCTGGGTTTTGATCTTTTGCTCGTATCCGTCAAAGCCCTGATATTCCGCCTCGATGGTGACATTGGGCGCGATTTTCTTATACGCCTCGATCGCCTCCAGCGTAGCCGCATGACGATCCTCGCCGCCCCACCAGCTGAAACGCAAGGTCACCGGATTCCCCGTATCCCCGGCATTCTCGCTTGATCCGTTATTGACTGAAGTGGAGGTGTTGTTTGCCGCCTCGTTCCCTCCGGATGAGCAGCCGTTCAGAAGTGCGAGAAGGAGTGCCATGGCCAAGCCCAGCGCCCAAACTTTTTTTCTTCCCATCATTCATTTCCCCCTTAGGACTCACTAAATTTGTAAGCGCTTTTATTATAAAATCGGCTTCGGCCCTTCGATAAGGTAGCTGTCCTTAGAAAAAGGTATCACATTTCGCGGAAATTTTACTCCAAGGTATCTTCTTGTTATAAAAAGAATCGTTTTTTCACATGTTTGCGGTCCGTTGTTTAAACGCTTACAACCAATTTCGGGCGATCTGCTATAATCGATGTATGCCATTACATTTGACTTCATAGAAGCCGGGGTGAGCGAATGTATAACCTGTTAATCGTAGATGACGAAGCGGAGACGCGCGAAGCGTTGTCGAGTTATTTTCCGTGGAACGAAGTAGGCTTTCAGGTCGTCGGCCAGGCCAACAACGGCCAAGAAGCGCTCCGTTTGATCGCCGAAGGCGAGCGCGTTGACATCGTGCTGACCGATATTAAGATGCCCGTGATGTCCGGGATCGAGCTGGCCGAGCAGCTGTACAACCACCGGCGGCAGATTAAGGTCGTCTTTCTCAGCGGATACCGGGATTTTGAATATGCCCAGCAGGCCCTGCATTTTCGCGTCATCAACTACATTCTGAAGCCGGCCAAATATCATGTGCTATTGGATGTTTTCGGCAAGATCAAAGAGGAACTGGAAGCAGAGGCTGCTGCGGAAAACCAAGATCTGGGGCCGAACCCCTCCGCACCCGGACAAGGCGGCGAAAGCCTCATTATCCAGAAGATCAAGGAATACGTCAAAGCCAACTATAAAAATGCCTCCCTTGAGGAGGTCGCGAGGCTTGTGCATATGAATGCCAACTATCTTAGCTTCTTTTTCAAGCAAAAAACCGGACAAAACTTCTCCGACTACGTGCTGCAGACAAAAATGGAAATGGCAGCCGCTCTGCTTCGGGACGTGAGCTACAAAACCTACGAAATCAGCGAAAAAGTCGGCTACAGCAACGCCAAAAACTTCACGCGGACGTTTAAAAGCTATTACGGTCAAACGCCCAGCGAATTCCGAAACGGTCCCTCGAGCCCATGAGAGATAAATATTTCGCCAAACAGCTGACCGCGTTTCTTGTTCCGCTGCTCGTGCCCATCGTCCTGCTTGGCTCGCTTTCCTTCCTGACGACACAACACGACGTCAAGCGAGACATCAACCAGAACAGCAGCTTCCTGCTTCATCAATCGCAGACCCAACTGGAGATGATCCTAAACGAAATCGATACGCTGTATCTGGCGCTTTACGATAATACCGCGATCTTCAACGAACTCTCGGCCGTATTGAAAAATCCGCATTACACCTACGAAAGCTCCACTTCATACCGGATTATCTCCAGCTTCCTCAACGGATTTACGAGCGCGAAACCGTATATCCAATCCTTTTACCTGTACGTCGACAACCCGTATCAGCGTTTCCTGTCGTCGGTGGGGGGACTGGTGACGCTGGATCATTTTTATGATACCGCTTGGTATGATGCTTTTATGGACTATACCGGACCGCCGGCCAAATGGACGTCGCGGCGGAACATCAAGTTTTACGATTTCGAATCGGACGCGACGCCGATTGTCACTTTCTATAACGTGCTGGTACCGCAGAAAATCGCAATCATCCTGAACATTAAGCCGAAGTATATCGAAAGCATTTTGGACGATATCACCAAGTACCCGGACCAACAGCTGTTTGTGTTGGATGAGGAAAACCACATCATTTTCTCCAACCACCACGGCGGTAGGCTGCAGGAGAGTGATATCCGGTCCATTGCCGAAAATCCAGCGTCCTTCTTCGATATGGACACGCCCCAGGGCAAGGTGAACGTGACCAAAGTTGAATCCGAACGGTACAAATGGAAGTACGTCTCGGTGATCCCGCACAGCGAGTTGTACAAAACGCCAACGCGTATTTTCAACTACACGCTGGTGTTCGCTGCGATCGCGGTCGCCTGCGGATTTGCGTTGACGTTTTACCTGATCCGCCGCAACTATAAGCAGCTCAAGATGATTCGCACCTTGATCAAATCGGCCGACGACAGCTGCGTGCCGTTGAAGCCGCCTTTGAAGGTTCGGGACGAATACTCCTATATCATCCAGAACATGATCACCCATTTTATCGAACACCGGTACATCAAAACCCAGCTGCTGGAGAAAAAATACCGCCTCCAGGTCATGGAGCTGCTCGCGCTGCAATCGCAGATCAATCCGCATTTCTTGTACAACACGCTGCATTCGGTGTATTGGGAGTCCGTGGCCTTGACCGGCAAGCCGAACAAAGCCAGCGAGATGATCGAGGACTTGTCCGATATCCTCTCCTACTCGTTCAGCGACCCGACCAAAATCGTCACCTGGGGCGAAGAAATCGCTAACACCGTCAGCTACGTCAATATCCAGCGAAAAAGGTACAAAAACAAGTTCGACGTCCAGTTCGACTACGAGGAGGAGATCACCCGCCTGTACACGATCAAGCTGGTGCTGCAGCCTTTGGTTGAGAACAGCATCTACCACGGCATTAAGGAAAAAGACGGACATGGCCTGATCAAGGTGAAATTCCGGCGGAAGGAGGATCGGCTGCTCATTACCGTAATCGATAATGGCTGCGGCATCCCGCCAGAGGAGCTGCGCCAGCTCGTGGAGCGGCTGCATTCCGACGAGGAGCGGACGGAGCATGTCGGACTGTATAATACGTGCAAGCGTTTGAGATTAACCTATGAGCACGAATTTACCTTCCGGATGCGCAGCAAGCCGGGATTGGGCACGATGGTGGAGTTAACCGTGCCCGCGGTAGAAGAGCGGCCGTTGACCGAGCGCGAGTGAAGAGCGGCGATGATGCGGGTTAAGGTCGTTACGTTAACCTGTACCACTCCCCTTTTACCGCACCCCCGCCCCGCCGCTGAGCATCCGCTGCTCGCGCCGGTAGCTTTGCGGCGACACCGCCTTGGCCTTCTTGAACACGCGGCCAAAGTGGGTGCCGCTTTGATAGCCAACGCGGTACGCGATCTCGGTCACAGGCAGCTCCGTTTCGCGCAGCAGCGCGCAGGCTTCCTCGATGCGGACGCGGTTAATGTAAGCGACCAGCGTCAGCCCGGTAACTCTGGGGAAGAGATGGCTGAGGTAATACGGGCTGAGATGAAATCGATTGGCGAGATCGCTTAAGCTGAGATTCTCATCGTAATGCGCATTGATGTAGCGGGCGACTTCAGCAATTTCCCGGTAGGGGCGTTTCCCGCCCCCTTCTTCCCCATCATGGTTTGGCCGAGCGTTCGCCAGGCGCAGCAGGTTAAGCAGCAACTCAGCCAGCAGCAGTTGGCAATATTCCTCATATCCGCCTGCCTGCTGCTTCTGCTCTGCCAGCATACGAGCTAACAGCTGTTGCACAAGCTGCTGCTCCTCGGCGCTTAAACGCAGAACCGGATACTTGGCAAAAAGTTGCTCCAGCTCTTCCTCCCTCCCGGGCAGCAGCGCGCTCACCACCTCCGTACGGAAATTCACCAGGATCCGCTCATGGGGCTGCGACAGCTTCCCCGATGGCGATGTCTTGTGCAGCACATTCACCGGGATCAACACCAGATCGCCTGCACCGATGCGATAGATTTGATCCTTGATGAAATAACACCGTTCCCCGGACACCAGATAATAAATCTCCCACGCATCGTGAAAATGCTCCCCATCCATCGAGAACCGCCCGGGCTGCTTCGCTGCCTCGATGAACAGCATCCGGCGAATCGGCGCTAACTGCCCTTCCAACGTCATTCTGCTCCCCTCCCAACACGCTCGTCTCTCGACAGCAAAAAATGTAGAATTCCAGCTCAAATTAACAAAATCCGTGCAGTAACTTTTCTATTTTTGCTCTATGTTTATTGTAACATCAATCAAGGGAGTGAACGATATGCAAGAAGCCACAATGGTTAAACATTTGAAGATCGCTTATATCGGCGGCGGTTCCCGCGGCTGGGCCTGGGGATTAATGAGCGACTTGGCTCTGGAACCGGCGCTTTCGGGACACGTGGCCTTATACGATATCGACTTTGAGGCAGCCCAAGCAAATGAGATCATTGGTAACCGTTTACAAGATCATCCTGATGCGGTGGGACGCTGGCGTTACGAAGCGGTGCAGACATTGCCAGAAGCGCTCAAGGGTTCCGACTTTGTCATCATCTCCATCCTTCCCGGAACGTTCGAGGAGATGCGCTCCGACGTGCACGCACCGGAGGCTTACGGCATCTACCAGTCTGTGGGCGATACCGTCGGCCCGGGCGGAGCGATTCGCGCGCTACGCAGTATCCCGATGTACGTAGAAATCGCCGAAGCAATTCGCGACCATGCCCCCAACGCCTGGGTCATCAATTACACGAACCCGATGAGCGTCCTGACCCGCACGCTGTACGAGGTGTTCCCAGGCATCAAAGCCTTCGGCTGCTGCCATGAGGTCTTCGGCACGCAGGAGCTGCTTGCCGAGATGCTGGAGGACATGACGGGGGTAACCGGTGTCCGGCGCCAAGAGATCGAGGTAAATGTGCTGGGGATTAACCATTTCACTTGGCTGGACCGTGCTTCCTATCGCGGTACGGACCTATTCCCGCTATATCAGGCTTTTGCCGAGAAATATGCCGAAGAAGGCTTTAGTACCCATGGGCAAAAAGACCACTGGATGAACAACAGCTTTGCATCCGCGAACCGCATTCATTTCGACCTGTTCCGCCGCTTCGGCCTGATCGCCGCTGCCGGTGACCGACATTTGGCCGAATTTATGCCAAACACCTGGTATCTGCGGAGCCCCGAGCACGTAAAGCAGTGGAAATTCGGCCTGACGACCGTCGACTGGCGGATCAACAATCTGCAGAAGCTGCGGGAGCGCAGCCGCCGTCTTGTTGCCGGCGAGGAGACGTTCTCGCTCAAATCCAGCGGCGAGGAAGGGATCGCCATGCTGCTTAGCTTGACCGGTGCCAGCGCCCCGATGATCACCAACGTCAACCTGCCGAACCGCGGTCAAGTGGCTTCACTGCCGCTGAACGCCGTCGTGGAGACGAACGCCGTATTCGGTGCGAACAGCGTCCAGCCGGTGATGGCGGGCAGCTTGCCGGAGGACATCAACAATCTGGTTACCCGGCACGTCTACAACCAGGAGACGATTCTGAAAGCAGCCTTAACCAAGGATCGCGACTTAGCCTTCCGCGCCTTCCTGAACGACCCGCTGCTCTCCACCTTGACTCCTTCGCAAGCGGAGGAGCTGTTCACAACGATGCTGAACAACACCAAGGCGTATTTGCCGGGGTGGGAGCTATAATAAAAACGACCGCCTAGGGATCCCATCCCAACCAGGCGGTCTTCTTGTCTACGCGGTAAATGTATGCGAAAAATCGAATACATTTCGCCAGTTTCGGCGATTTCAACCCAATCTATTCGATTTTTCATACACATTCTTGCCTCGAAAGGTCAATCGGCCCGATTCTATATGAAAAATCGAATACAATTCACCGTTTTCCTCTATCCGCAACACATTATATTCGAAAAATCATATACAATATATGCTAACGCTCGCTTACCACATCCCACGGCGTCGGCCGATCATAGTACGTGTCGCATAGCTTGAACTCACTGTCTTTGAAGAAGCAACCGCGATCCTCCATGGCGCTGCGAACCGCCATCTTGGCTAGATCAAGCATATTGTGCTCGCGGCTGAGGTGAGCCAGATACGTCCGCTTCAGACGGCCGTTCAGAATTTCGCTCATCAGTTCCCCGGTCGCGTCGTTGGACAAGTGACCCAAGTCGCCGAGGATGCGCCGCTTGATGTTCCACGGATATCGTCCCATCCGCAACATCTCGATATCGTGGTTCGCCTCAAGCACCAGCACATCGGCATCATATATTGCTTCCTTCACCTTGTCGCTGGCATAGCCCAGGTCGGTGCACACGCTCAGCTTCTCCTTGCCGTCGTAGAAGTTGTAGCCCACCGGCTCGGCAGCGTCATGCGAGATGGCGAACGATTCTACACGGAGCGAGCCGAAATCGCGGGTTTCCCCGGTCCCCAGGATACAGCGTTGGTCGTCTGCGAGGTTCCCAATCGCCTTTTCCATAGCGGCCCACGTCTTCTCGTTGGCGTATACCGGAAGATTGTATTTTCGCGCCACCGCACCTAAACCTTTGATATGGTCCGAATGCTCATGCGTAACCAGAATGCCTGTCAAATCCTGCCCGCTTACCCCGCGCTCCATCATCAGCTCCTCGATGCGTTTGGCGCTAAAGCCGGCATCAATCATCAGTGTGACTTCCCCATTGGCCACCAGTGTTGCATTTCCCGTCGAACCGCTCGACAGCACCGAAAATCGGATCCCCATAGTCTCCCATTACTCCTTCGTTTTCTCTGTATTCGGACTAATGACATCACCGCTGATGCCCTGTACGTAATACTCCTTACCGCTCTCCAGCATAAATCGCCACGCCGGAGCTGCCGGCAGATGCGCGTCCGAATCGAACACCTCGCCGTAATAACCCAGTTCAACCTCCGTGACCACCGAGCCTTCCGGCAAGAAATTCTCAATCAGGTTGCCCAGCGCCTTGGAGGCGGAGAGCACACGCTGCGGCTTCTCCTCCTCCGGATAACTGATCTCAATCGCCCGACGCTGGTACGAAATGATCTTCTGATTGCTGCCCAGCAGCTTAAGCTCGATTTTGAAAAGCGGCCATTTCCCGTCCACCAGCGGGTGCAGAACGAACACGTCGGCGCTGCTCGCTACTTCATCATAGCGGTAATCCCCGATGTCCGGGATGCTGCCCTTGAGTGCAGCTGCTAACTCCCGCGGCGAAAAAATCAACCTGCTGTCCACCGGCACCGGCAACTCGACCATCTTGCCGCTTTGCGCATCGTCTAGGAAACGGTAAGCGATTTTGGGCAGCTCCGGCGTTTCCGTCGGAATTTTGGCCAGCACGCGAATATTCTTCTCGTCCATTGCCTGCTGCGTGTTATTTTCCAGGGCGGTGATATCCAGGTTGGAGTCGGCCTGCTCCCGCAGGTCGTTCCACAGTTGATAACCCAACACCAGATTCAGCAACAAGAAGGCGTAAATCAACACGTTTTTCGCCCGTCCCCAATCCATGGTTCACCCCCCTTTCGTTAAAATCATGTTCACATCAATTTAACGGACCGTAGTGACGTTAATGATGGTTTTCCCGACGATTTCCCAACCGAACGGACTCCAGTGACCTTATTGCCCCTCAAGTGAAGTACCTTGCTATCGTATCAACCGAATAGCGTCTTCTGGGGCCGTTAGCGTGAAGAGCCATCAAGTTTTCGTCCTAATAACGGCGCCTGAGTCCGTTAGAAGAACGTGTTTATCGTCTACATCTCAGACCTACACTACCTTCACCCTACCACCAGCACCAACCATGAACATCTGCCTCGGCATCACACAACCCCATGGGAGCACTAATTCGCAGCCGTGCTGGAGCCATCCCCAGCTTCGTCAGTCTCATCAGCTTCCTCCACATCTGCTCCTGCCTTCTCCACCGCTTCCAAGGTGAGCACCCGAGTCGCACCGTTGCTGAGCTCAACAACCCAAGTTGGCTTCAACAGCAGCCCTTGCTCGGTGAGTGAGGGCAGGTAGGCCGGATACAAGTTAGCAATACGCGCTTCCGCCTTCAGCGCCGCGATGCTCTCCCGCAACGCCTTGCCGCCGGGCAGAGAGACGACTTTCTTCTCCCAATTGCCGCCGGAGCCGTAAATCAACGACCGTTCATAGCCGGTGATGGTGCCTTGACGCATTTCCAACGAGATCGCTCCGTAATGGAACGTCGACAGGTCAAGGATCGGGAAAGAGCCAAATTGCCCTGTGCCGTAATACTGCTGGAACACCACCCGATGCTGGTCTTCCTCAACGCCTTCCGTCGTTTGCTCCAACCGGTAAGTTCCATTCCAGCCGCCATGTTGGTTGACGAAGTCAATCGCCGACAGCACGTTCTTGCTTGGGCTGTTCTCGCCCGCTGAAGGTGCGGCCGGATCGGTGTAGTTGATCCAGTTTCGGTTCTGCTTGACCTGAAGGCTGCGTTTACTGTCGGTGTAGATTTCGGAGCCGTCTTTCTCCCGGATGTACCGGGTGATGCTCGGATCAAAGAACAAGCTTCGCTGCATCTGCTCCGTCGTATATAACCCGATGTTCAAGCCGGTTTCAACCAAATCAATCGACTTCTCGGGGACATAATACCCATCCGTTAACGTGTACGGCACCCAATCCTTACCGAAATCCACCTGTTGCTGCACGTCCTGCACCGTCAAGTCGGCTTTCGTTGCCTCGTAGACCACATCGCCTCGCGAGCTAAAGAAGAACACCCGCACCTGATCGTCGCTGCCCGAGTTAAAGATCATCAACCGGTTCACGCTCTCCGCATCAAACAACGGGTCCGGTGCGATCTGCATCACCTTCTGCAGCAGTTCTACAGGAACGCCTCCGCCAAAGTCCAGTTCCACCCCGATATCCTTGCTGCGAATCTCCGTCCAATTCATATTATCGATGTCATAGCGCTGGAACCCGTCGAACTGACGGCCCTTCAGCCGGTTATAAATCAACTTGTAGAACGTCGAATCCGGATAAAACACGGTGTGCCGTTCCTCACCCAAATGCACGGCGATATGCGCCGGAAAGAGCATCACATCGGCTTCCAAGGTGGTTCCCATGTTCTCCGTACGGATATAGTCACTCTCCGACTTGACCACCGGATTGCTGCCCGGCAACTGATAGATAAGAAAATAACTCTGTACCAAACTGCACGCGACCAGCAAGGCCAGCGTCAGCGATTTGACCTTCTCTTTCACCGCGCTTCGCCTCCTTGCTTCTCCGCCGGCAACGTAAAGGTCACCTTCGTGCCTTTGCCCAATTCGGACTGCAGAGAAATGGTCCCGCCGTGGGCTTTTACAATTTCCCGGGCAATGGATAGGCCGAGGCCCGTCCCGCCCATATTCCGTGAACGCGCCTTATCCACGCGATAGAACCGTTCAAAAATCCGGTCCAGATCCTTCTTCGGAATCCCGATCCCGTTATCCTGCACTGAAATGGCCAGTTGGCGGTCATCGGTTAAACGAGCTTCTAGCGCTATGACTCCGCCCTCCGGCGTATACTTCATTGCATTGGAGAACAGATTATCCAGAACTTGGTCAATCTGGTCGCGGTCAATCCAGGCCGTGTCCACGTCACTGGCAATAAACAACGTGGGCTTGATCTCTTTCTCCTGCATCTGAAAAGAAAACCGATCCACCACATCCTCCAGCATCTCCATCACGTTCGTCGGCTGCTTTCGCAGTTCGGCCTCATGCGAGTCGAACCGCGACAAATGCAGCAGATCTGTGACCAGACGGATCATCCGCTCGGTCTGGCTCTGAATCACGGACACGAACCGCGGTCCAAGCTCTGGATCCTCCATCGCGCCATCCTCCAGCGCCTCGGTATAGCTCTTGATCGTCGTCAGCGGCGTCCGCAGCTCATGCGATACGTTCGCGACAAACTCCCGCCGCGACGCCTCCAGCTTCTCTTGCTCGGTAACGTCCTGGAGGACGGCGATCGTGCCAATGATCCCGATTTCCCGCCGATGGATCGGTGTAAACGTCACCCGGATCAGGAAGACGTCACCGTCCGGCCCGGTATTCTCCAGGATCGTCGAATGCATCGTTCCTTGCTCCAGCACGTCCCGCTCCTCATCTGGGAGGTTCAACAGCGACATGATATCGGCCCGATCGAGATCCTTATCCGATGTCCCCAGCATCTCGCTCGCACGCCGGTTCATCAGGATGACCCGGCCGGTCTCGTCGGTGGCGATCACCCCGTCGCTCATGTTCGTGAGGATCGAAGCGAGCTTCTCCTTCTCTTCCTCGTTCTGCGCCAGCGCATCGCGCAAACGGCTGGTCATGTAGTTAAATGCCTTGCTGAGTTGGCCGATTTCGTCATTGCCAAGCACCGGCATTTTCTGATGGAACTGCCCTTCAGCCACCGCCGTCGCCCGCCGCGTCAGCTCCTTAATCGGCGAGGTGATCGTATGCGCCAAAATCACACCTAATACCGCCGTCAACCCCAGCGCCAGCAAGATCCCGGAGATAAAAATATTGTTAATCCGCTCCATCGTACTGTACAGCTCGCTCATTGACGCCGCAATGTAAATAGCCCCGACGATCTTCCCGCCGCTGACAACGGGCTTGGCGACGACCTTCTTCCGGACGTTGTCCTCGTCGATGATATACTCCTCGTTATCGCGGATGCCCTGCAGAGCCCGGCTGACGACGGTCTGCGTGTTCTTCGTGCCGACGTAATCGGCATGGGAGGGCTTGGACGTCGTCAGCACCTTGCCGCTCGCATCGAGCACCTGAATCTCGGCCCCGCCGATATTAAACAAGTTGTTAACCAATACACGCAAATTCTCTAACGATTCCTCCGCCGACTCTCCAGTCACGCCCAGGTTTTGTGCCGCCAACACGGAGAGCAGCTCCGCTCGCTCCTGCAGCTCCTTGGTAAAGTTGCTGGTCAGCGAGGTCTTCATCGCGCTCACGAAATACACCCCGATCAGTTGCATGGCAATCAGGATGAGCAGCACGTAAATAATAATCAGTTTTGCCTGGATCGTGCGAAAAAAAGAGGGCAGATTCATTCTAGAGTCCACCCGCCTTGGAGCTTCGCATCATATACCCCAACCCGCGCCGCGTCAAAATGTATTCCGGCTTGCTGGGGTCCTTCTCGATCTTCTCGCGCAAGCGGCGAATCGTCACGTCCACCGTGCGAACATCACCAAAATACTCAAAGCCCCATACTGCTTGCAGCAAGTGTTCGCGGGTCATCACTTTACCTGAGTTCTTCACCAGATAATGCATTAACTCGAACTCCCGGTGTGTCAGGTCCAGCGGCTCGCCGTTCTTATAGACCGTATACATATCCGTGTCGATAAACAACTCGAACAGACTGATGCCCTGCTTCGTGTCCTCCGCACCTTCGGCCGCTGCGGCAGCCTTCTGCTGACGCCGCATCTGCGCCTTCACTCGAGCTAACAGCTCCCGGGTACTGAAAGGCTTGGTCACATAATCGTCAGCGCCCAGCTCTAAGCCCAGCACCTTATCGATCTCTCCGTCCTTCGCAGTCAGCATGATGATCGGAGTCTCGAGCTTCGCCCGCACCTCCCGGCATACGTCCATTCCATCCTTGCCAGGCAGCATCAAGTCGAGCAGAATCAAGTCCGGTTGTTCGGAGAAGGCCAGCTGAGTGGCCTCAATCCCGTCGAAGGCAAGCACGACCTCATAGCCTTCTTTCTCCAAGTTAAATTTTAAAATATCCGCAATGGGTTTCTCGTCATCCACGACTAGAATTTTTCCTTGCATGAATCAAGTTCACCCCAACTTTCAGCCATGGGCTTTTGCTCCCTCTATCTTACCATATCTGGCACCGCATCAGCTATCTTCGGAGACGGTAACGATTGACAGCACGCTTTCATCTCCTCCCTGTATACCTTTTACTGTCGCCTGTCTATGCGATTATCCCCTTGGCTCAGAGAGAAGATGGATCGATAGAATCCCATTGCTCTTATTTCCACCGCCTGATGAAACGGGATAATCCTCAAACAAAGGGAGCCAAAACCTATACCCGCCCAAATCCACAAAAAAAGCCCATCCCCCTTACAGGAGACGGACTCACATCTTATAGATATTTCAACGGATTCTGAATGCTGCCGTTCTTATGAATCTCAAAATGCAAATGCGTGCCGGTCGAACGCCCGGTGCTGCCCATGACGCCAATCTTGTCGCCCTTCTCGACGACTTGACCTTTCTTCACGCTGATTTTGCTTAAATGACCGTACAACGTTTCATAGCCATTCTTGTGGTCAATGATGATGCAGTTGCCATAACCCGACTTCGTTCCAACGAAGGTAACAACGCCGTCATCGGCAGCTAAAATGCTGCGGTTGGAGGAGACCAAATCAACGCCTTTATGCGTCCGTCCCCAACGTTCGCCGTAGCTGCTTGTCATTTTCGCGCTGGATACCGGCCAGGCAAACTGCCCGGTGCCCTCACCCAACACAACCTTCGTGCCGCGCACAACGATCTTCGGCGAAGACTTCTTCGTGACTTCCTGGCCCAGCCATTCTTCATTGACCACGATGCCGTTTTCCTTCGTGATCCTGTACTCCATGGTCTTGAGGCCGCTGGAACCTGGAGAAATCACTTTCGTTTCTCCTGCACGCATACTGGCATTCTTCTTAATGATCACCTGCGGTTCCGTAACAATTTCCTCTGTTACATGCTCCACCGTACGAACCGTTAGGGCCGGCTGCACCGCCTTCACGTTGAGCAACGTTCCAATTTGCAGCGTCAGCTCTTCAATCCCGGGATTGTTCGCAAACAACTCCTTCTGTGACACACCAAAACGGGCCGCGATCGACGAGATCGTATCCCCTTCCTGGACTTCATATTGAATTGCTGCCTCGTCCCCTTGAAGGATCTTTCGTACCGCTTCCTCTGGACTCATCACCTTGTTCGGATCGGCCTTGATCTCTCCCTGATTCACGTCTTCAGCGATTTCCACCGTTTCCAACGTTGCGCTGGAGGCCTTTGTTTTCGCTTGGGCTGACTTACTCCCGCCAGTTCGTTTCACTTTAGCAGCCAGCGTGCTGACAGCCACATCCGGTGCATATTTCGATTTCACCTGTTCCAGAACCTCTCGGGCGGCCGCCTGGTCCTTCACCACGGCGATCACTTTGCCGTCCACCTTCAGCTCCACACCTTTGGCGTACCCGGTTAGCATCCCGTACAGCTCGTCGAGCGTAGACTCCGCATCCACGTCAGCCTTGTAGGCCTGCTCCGGCTTGATGGTGATGCCCTCGGTATTCACTGCCATCTCCACATCCGGATATTTTTGCTTATATTCCTGCTCCTTACGTGCAATCAGAGCCTGTAATTGCGATTCACTTGCGATCGTGCCAATTTCTTTCCCGCCGACGTAAACCCGGTAATAAGATACCGTATTCGCCTTAACGTATTGCTGGCCTCCCCAATAGACCGCTCCGGCAATGACAACCACAGCGGCTCCGGCTAAGACAAGCTTGCGGGGCTTAAGAAGATCACGCCATTTTCGCCTGCTCTCTGGTTCGGATATCTCTGAATCGTTTTCCGGGCGGCTGTGTTGCTCTTGCGTCCGAGAATCGTTCACGCGCCACAGCTGCCAGCGTTTTCCCGTAAAACCTTTCATACCGATCTCCTTTTATCCATCGACTCGATTCGACTTGAAATGGTTTCAAAATTTTAACCTTTAATCACTATTGATTACTTTAACACAGTGGGGTGAAAATTATCAACTTTCGGTCAAAAGCAAAGAACCCGCTTAACAAGCGGGTTCTCACGGTTTGGTCAGTAAGCAAGCTAGTTTATTGAATTTACAATCCTGTGAATGTTAGCGCTGACATTCCCTTTAGATCAGGCAGTTAAAGCGATTTTATTTTTTTAACAATTCCATGACCTTGGCGTATTCCGTTTTATCCAAATGTTTCGACAGAACCTGTTCAATGTTAATCATTTCCGTTTCCGTCAAACCACCTTCCAGGGCCACAGTCAACATTTGCATTTCCTCTTGTGGCAGCTTCTTCATAAGGATCGCAAAAATTTCCTCCTTCTGCTGATCCGGCAGTTCCTTCTTCTTGGCCACGAGATCATCCGGCGTCACGACCACCTGCTGATCCTCGCCCATTGCTTCTCCGCCACTCATTCCGCCCATCACCGGCAAAGCATCCTCCGGTGCATTTTCATCTGTGGTGTTGGCGTCCTTCCCCTCCGTGCCTGGATCCTTGCCGCTAGCCGGGGTTCCATTCGTCCCCGTTGTCGCCCCCCCGGAGGTACCACTCTCTCCACTGCCGCCAGAGGATGAATCCGCCACATCGTCCTTCGTCTTGTCCGCACGGTTGTCTACTTTATCCTCCCCTTTTGCCTGATCCGTACGGTTTGAGGCACCGCCTAGTCCCAGCATGCCCTTCATCATCCCGCTAAAGCTAGGAGCTTCTGCGGTGATCGGCAGGTTGTAACTGCTGAGTAAAGATTGGATATACGAATTGACGATATATCCCGTTGTGGCCACGGTTAATAAACTAACCGCTACGATCGTTACGCATAATTTCAAGATCCATCCGAACCATTTCATCGTTTGTATCCTCCCACTGCCTAAGAATCTAGTCTCTCAACCTTCAGTATGGACGGCAAAACCAGATTTCAACCTAAGCAAGGAACCGAAACTCGAAAAAGAAACCGCCGACCGAGGATGAACACATCGCTCGTTCGGCGGCTTAGAAATCGTCTGAATCGTCTATCTATTGAATTATTCGTAGATTGGCAACACTTGATTGGTTTGACTGCGGTTCCGACCAACGGAGAAAATCGCGATAGGCACACCGGTCAATTCCGAGATCCGGCGGACGTAATTCCGGGTGGATTCCGGGAGATCCTCCAGCGTTTTCGCCCCCGAGATATCCTCGGACCAACCTGGCATTTCTTCATATATAGCTTCGCATTCAGCAAGCACCTTGAGACTTGCCGGATAGTGGGTGATGATCTCACCGCGGTATTTGTAGCCGGTGCAGATTTTGACGGTCTTGAGTCCGGTCAACACGTCCAGGGAGTTCAGCGAGAGCCCGGTCAAGCCGCTGACGCGCCGCGTATGGCGGACTACCACGCTGTCGAACCAGCCTACCCGACGCGGACGCCCGGTAACCGTTCCGTATTCATGACCTGTCTCCCGGATCATGTCGCCCACTTCGTCGAACAGTTCGGTCGGGAACGGACCGTCGCCGACACGGGTGGTGTATGCTTTAGCCACCCCAATGATTTGATGAATCTTCGTAGGTCCTACACCACTGCCGTTGCAGACTCCGCCAGCCGACGGATTGGACGAGGTTACGAACGGATAGGTGCCTTGGTCGATGTCGAGCATGACGCCTTGCGCGCCTTCGAACAACACCTTCTGTCCGGCATCAATCGCATCGTTCAAAACCACCGACGTGTCCGCAACGTACGGGCGCAGAAATTCTGCATATCCCAGATATTGCTGCAGCACTTCCTCCACGTCCAGCGGCTGCCCGCCGTAAATGGTCTCGATCAGATGGTTCTTCTCCTTCATGATGTGACGCAGCTTCGATTCAAACTCCTCTGGGTCCATCAAATCCGCGATCCGAATCCCGTTGCGGGAAGCTTTGTCCATATACGCCGGCCCGATCCCTTTCCCGGTCGTTCCGATCTTGTTCTCTCCCTTACGTTCTTCCTCCAGCTTATCCAAGACCAGATGATACGGCAAAATCACATGCGCCCGGTCGCTGATCACAAGATTCTTCGTGCTAAATCCGTTCTCTTCCACGTAGTTGATTTCATCGATCAGGGCAGCCGGGTTGATCACAACCCCATTGCCGATCACACAGCGTTTATTTTGATTAAAGATGCCTGACGGAATCAAGGTGAGTTTGTACTTCTTGCCGTCGATCAGAATGGTGTGACCGGCGTTGTTACCGCCTTGATAACGGGCCACCACATCGGCGCTTTCCGCCAAGAAATCCGTGATTTTACCTTTACCTTCGTCTCCCCATTGCGTTCCTACAACGACTACCGTTGACATGTACATTCCCCCGCTTGGTGCGTCAAGCACCTGTATTTGAACATTGCAAAAGACAGCCTTCGTCTTGCCGATGGCTTGCCGCCATCCTTAGGCTGATCCGACATTTTTCCATAATTGTACGCGCTCACAAACGCGCTGCTAACGTTAATCCGACCATCTATCGCTTTAACGCAGCAATACCAGTTTAACAGTCTCCATTTTTAAAGTCAAATTAAAAAGCGAACGATGCTTCTGTTTAATTTTACAAATGTTCGGAATTCCTGTTTTCAAAAAAGAAGATGCCTCGCCGAATCCAGGCAGAGCCTAGATTGGCAAAGGCACCTTCGGATCACTGAAACAACACGCAAATCTTGCTTAAATTTTAAAAATCGCCACAGCCTGCTGCAAATTCTCAGACAATACCGAGAGCTGGCGAATCGCCCCGGCGATTTCCTGCATGGCTGCGCTTTGTTGTTCAGACGCGGCTGCGACCTCCTCGGAAGAAGCGGCCTGCTCTTGGGTCACGCCGGAAATTTGCTGTACCGAGGCGGAAATGCTGTGATAGGAGTTTTCCACCAGCAGCAACGACTGCAGCAGTTGATCGGTACGGGCCGAGAAATCGCTGATGCCCTGAAAGATTTCTCGGAAATTTTGATGTGTCTTGCTCATCCATTCCTGGCCCTCTTCAATTGCCCGGCTGCCTTCGCCGATGCTTTCTATAACGAGTCGGCTGTTTTCCTGCGTCCCGGCCACCAGTTCGGTAATCGAAGAGGCGGCTTCAGCCGATTGCTCTGCCAGCTTGCGGACTTCGCCGGCGACCACGGCAAAGCCGCGACCCATTTCGCCAACGCGCGCCGCTTCGATAGAGGCATTCAACGCCAACAGATTCGTCTGCTGCGCGATCTCCGTAATCATATTGATCACTTCGCCGATCTCTCGGGAGTGATCCTCCAGTTGTCCGGCCATCGTTTCCGAGTGTTGCATGACCTGTTCGATCTTGTTCATATGACGCAGTGTCTCGTCCACCATGTTTTGGCCCTCGGACGATTGTTTGCTGACCTTCTCGGCAATAGACTGCATCGTGTTCACATCGGCGACAACGCCGCTTAACTGTTGTTGAATTTCCTGCACCGAGGCGGAGCTATGAGTGATCGATTCCACGACCTCGTTAATGCCTTCACTCATATTGTTCATCGAAACCGCCACCTGCTGTGCGCTTTCGCTGGACTCTTTAGCAACTTGCATCAACTGGGCGCTGGTTCCCGATACCTCGAGGGACGAAGCGGAAATATGACCGATTAACTGTTTCATATTCGAACGCATCGTATCAAACGCCTCCGCCAACCGACCGACCTCATCGCGGCTGCGAATTTCGATCTCCTGGGTCAAATCCCCGGTCGCAAAACGATCCGTCACCTGCACCAGCGTTCGGATCGGCTTCGCAATCATCCGGCCCAGCAGGTAAGCGAACAGCAAACCGATGACAAGAACCAGAATGGTGATCGCGATGCTGTACCATAACACCGCCGAGGCGGTTTCCGGAATGACAGAGGCATCAAGATCGATACCCAGCAGCCCGGCGGTCGTGCCGTTTTCATTTTTCAAAGGAACAAACATCGATTTATGTACGCCAAACTCATCTTTATAAATGCTGCTAATCGTTTCTTGGTCGTTGGTAATGGCCTGTTTCATCTCATCAGAAAACGGATATTCCAAGTTGTAGTCGCCTTCGGTATCAGACAAAGCGATGATGCGCTCCGTGCCCCCGTCATTGGACAAAATATACACGTTCTCCAAATTGTATAATTCCTTCAGCCGGTCCATCGCTTCACGGGTTTCTTGATACAGCGGGCTGTCGATGCCGTCGATTTCCAGCTTATTGCCTTCAATCCGCTCCAATTCGCTTTGTACGATGCGGATATTGCTCTCCAGCCGGTGATCCAGCTCGTTCTTCAGCTTGCCGCTCAGCGTGGAATTCACGACGGTGAGCAGCCCGATGAAGCAAAGCACCGCGATCAGGAGCAAACCTGTCGTACCTAACATGATCTTTGAAGAGATATGTCCGAACAGTAAACGTTTCATTTTATCTTTCACTGCGAGTTCATCTCCTGGGTAGTTTAATAGTTGCGGTCATTGCTAGGTCAAAGTCCTAAGTCATTCTTTAGTTCACTGCCGGTACACTAAATGCTTCACATACCTCCGTTACGCATTCCTTCAAATATTGCACGATTTCAGGCACATGCTGCGGTTGGGTATGCGGCGAAATGACAAAAAATTTGCTCACATACAGCGGAATCTCCCGGCCTTCGGACGAGCTGACCAGCAGATGTTTCTTCGTATCGCCAAAGAACATCCGGTCACGACGTTCTCCCAGCTTCTCGAACAACCGCTCGTTAAGCTGGTTGTTGCGTTCAATCTCCTGTGCGGAGCACGTCCCCTTGATTTCGTCGGCAAACCTCGGGCATCCTGGCAAATAGATGCGGATCAGCGTAGAAATGCCCGGATTGTCCGGATTCGCAATGTCTGCCTGCGGAATTTCCGCGGTCAACTGCTCTCGGAATACCCGGTTCACTTCTAGGAACTGCCCTAACAAGCGCTGATACCCTTCTGTGCCAAAAGACAGCAGCAAGCTGTACATGCTGATCGAACTTGCCATCCGGGAGCATTCCAGCGTATAGCCGGTATGGTACTCGCCATAACCCCGGTGACCGACGTACGGCGTATCCTCCGCTTCCAGATCCATGAGCTTAAGATCGGCAGCATTTTTCAAGAGGAACAAACTAGATACGTACGGAGCCTGGCCCAGCTTCTGAAAATCAAAGCAGAGGGAATCTGCAAGCGAGAGCATCTGCATTTTCCGCCGGATCGGCTCCAGCATGGCGAGGACACCTTCGCTGAACCCCAGCGGATTTTGCTCCATATCGTAGTCGTTAAAGAAGGCAAAGAAACCGCCTAGAGCTGAATCCGCATGGATATGCGGGCATGGCAAACCGAACCGATCCGCGTTTTCCTCTGCGGCGGCACGAATTTGTCGGATATCGTCAATCCCAATCGCATCCGTCGTTCCGGTTGTAGCTACGATATATACCGGCACGCCCCCCATTCGGGAAACGGTCTCCAGTTTCCGTTTCAAATCGGCAATGTCCATCGAGCTGTCAGGTAAAGTTTTGACCTTCACCAGTCGATCGCTGCCCAGCCCGGTAGCTTCCACCGATTTGAGCAAGCTGTAATGGGCTGCCTCGGAACAGAAAGCGAACAGGTTGTTGGGAACCCCCCGCTTCAGTGCGTCCGGCACCGCTTTGGCAATCGCAATACGCAGACCGGAAAAGACTGCTCCTTGCCCGCCCCATGTCGTATATCCTCCACTGGTTGCCGCATCATAGCCGACAAGCTTGGACATCATGGCGATGACCCGAACCTCTGCTTCGGCACCGGCTGGCCCATAGACATCCCAAAGGTTGTTCCCATTGACCAACATGGCCGTCAGCATCCCCAGCATGCCGGGAATCGAAGCCATCGGCAAAATATTCGTAAAAAAGTATTTCGTATGATAGGGATGGCCGTGCAGTAACTTGAGTAACTCTTCGTTGACATTTTCCATCGGGGCACCTACTTGGGGGATCTCGCTTTCCGCCGCCAGCTCGCCATAGAAATTCGCATCCCGCCGCTTCTCCCCTTTCAAGTTAACGCCTTCGGGGTCCTTCAACTCATCTACGCCGCGAACCAGTTGTTCGAATAGATCTAACATTCGCTTCTGCTGTGCCGAATTTCCGTCTTCACTTGGGAACCAATCCCGTACATCTGGCTTGCCGTTCATTTCCATCTTCATCCTCTCCCATACCTCCATTTGAGTTCTTTCTCTACTGGATCACGAAGTTGAAGAAGCTCGTCCGATATCTTGAATGAGAACTTATAATTTACACCCTCTTTCCGCAACTTTCATTTCCTTACAAATCTAAATTATACAGTCATTTCTTCCTGCGTACAGACAAGTCGCAGGCATATATTCCATGATATGGAATGTGTCGAAAATTGTTTAGATTTCTGGTTTAATCCCCTAGATTGTCCCATAATTGTCCCATAGATGAGAATGGGAAGAATCGGGGGGGTCGACGCTATCCCGGAACACCAAAAAGGACTGACGAAGATCGTCAGCCCTACTATCAAGAGGATTCCTGTCTTTGGTTACACCTAACCTGCAAACGCATCCGCATGCGCTCGCTCATAATTGGCGAACTTGTTAAAGTTCTTCAAGAACACCAACTCAACGGTCCCTACCGGGCCGTTCCGCTGTTTGGCAATGATGATTTCGATGATGTTCTTCTTCTCTGTCTCTTGGTTGTAATAATCGTCCCGGTACAGGAACGCTACGATATCGGCGTCCTGCTCGATGGAACCCGATTCCCGAAGGTCAGACATCATCGGACGCTTGTCCTGCCGCTGCTCAACGCCCCGGCTTAACTGAGACAAGGCGATCACGGGCACTTCCAGCTCCCGGCCAATTTGCTTGAGGGTCCGGGAGATTTCCGAGACCTCCTGCTGCCGATTCTCGCCGGGTTTGCCCCGGCCTTGGATCAGCTGCAGGTAGTCGATCACGATCATGCCCAGACCGCGTTCCTTCTTGAGCCGGCGGCATTTCGCCCGGATATCCGCCACGGTTACGCCAGGGGTATCGTCAATATAAATCTCCGCTTCCGACAAGGCCGCAATCCCCATCGTCAGCTTCGCCCAATCGTCATCGCTCTTGAAATCCCCGGTCCGCATTACGCTGGCATCGAGGTTCGCTTCGGCGCAGATCATCCGCTGCACCAACTGAGCTGCGGACATCTCCAGACTGAAGATGGCCACGGTTTCTTTCGCTCGTACGGCGACATTCTGGGCAATGTTCAAGGCAAACGCCGTTTTACCTACGGAAGGGCGCGCCGCAACGATAATCAAGTCACTGCGCTGGAAGCCCGCCGTCATGCGGTCCAAATCAACGAACCCGGAAGGAATCCCGGTGGTTGTTCCGCGGTTCTGATGCAGCGTCTCAACGCGCTCGAACACTTCCATCAGCACATCGCGAATCGGGATAAACCCGCTGCCCGAACGGCGGTTGGAGATCTCCAGAATGCGTCGCTCGGCATCGCTCAGCATGTCGGCCACATCTTCGCCGCCGGCATAACCGTCGCTGACGATTTGCGTAGCCGTGCGAATTAAGCGCCGCAGCATCGATTTCTCTTCGATGATCCGCGCGTAATAATCCACATTGGCTGCCGTCGGTACGGCATGAGCCAGCTTGGCCAAATAACTGACGCCGCCGATCTCCTCCAGCTCACCGCGGTCCTTCAGCTTGGCAGTTAACGTCACAAGGTCAATCGGCTTGCCTTCCTCGCCGAGTTGAACCATCGCTTCAAAGATTAATTGATGAGGCTTATCGTAAAAATCCTCGGTCCGCACCCGCTCCATCGCGGTAATAAGTGCCTCCGATTGCAGCAGCACTGCCCCAAGTACCGCCTGCTCTGCTTCTAGATTTTGCGGGGGGATCCGGTCAAAAAACAGATCGCCGCTCATCTTATTCCTCCGTCACTTGAACCTTCAACGTCGACTTCACTTCGGGATGCAGCTTCACCGGCACTTGTGTTACGCCTAGCGTCCGGATCGGGTCATGCATTTCAATTTTGCGTTTATCCAGCTTCACGCCGGCTTTCTCCAGCGCTTCGGCAACCTGCTTGCTCGTAATCGCACCAAACAAGCGGCCGCCTTCTCCGGCTTTCGCTTTCAGCTGCACGGTCATCTCCTCCAGCTTCTTGCCGAGTTCGATGGCCTCTTCCTTCTCCTTCTGCTTCCGCTTCTGCTCCGCTGCTGTTTGCTGCTCCAACGTCTTCACATTCCCTTCGGTGGCCGGACGCACCAACCCCCGGGGAATCAGGAAGTTTTGCGCATACCCTTCGGAGACGTTTTTGATTTCTCCCTTTTTCCCTTGACCTTTGACATCTTGCAAGAAGATCACTTTCATTCGAACAACCCCTCTTCCTTCTCTATTTCATCCAGCACGGCGAGCAGTTTCTTCTCTGCTTCCGCCTGGGTGCCTTCCAATTGAACAGCTGCATTCGTTAAATGTCCGCCGCCGCCCAGCCGCTCCATGACCACCTGCACGTTCATGTTCCCCAGCGACCGGGCGCTGATGCCAATTAAGCCGTCTGGCCGCTCGCTGATCACAAAAGACGCCAGGACGCCGGTCATATTCAGCAGCGTATCCGCGACTTGAGCAATTAACATCTGTGGAATTTTGCGATTCGGCTCCGTCACCGCCAAAGCGATATGCCCGTGTATCATTCGGGCATGCTTGATGATATCGGCCTTGGCGATGTACTCCTGCAAATCTTCCTTCAACAATCGCTGCACCATCACCGTGTCCGCTCCATTTCGGCGGAGGAACGCTGCGGCCTCAAACGTCCGCGAGCCGGTATGAAGCGCGAAATGCTTCGTATCGACGGTGATGCCTGCGAGCAGCGTCGTCGCTTCCAGAGGGCTCAGCTCCACCTTCTCGTGAATGTACTGCAGCAGCTCGGTGACGAGCTCGCAGGCTGAGGAAGCATAAGGCTCCAGGTAGACGAGCACCGCGTCGGTTACAAATTCCTCGCCGCGGCGGTGGTGGTCCACGATGACGACGCGGCTTGCTTCTTCCACAAGCCGAGGCTCCATCGTCATGGAAGCCTTATGCGTATCGACAAGTACGAGCAGCGTGTGCTCGGTCATCAAATGCATGGCTTGCTCCGGCGAAATAAACCGCCGGAGCAAGGTCTCTTCTTTGCCGATGCGCTCCATCAGGCGCTCGATCGCCGGGTTCGGGCCATCCAGTACAATGTGGGCCTCGACCTTGTACATATCGGCAGCCTTCAGCACGCCGATGGAGGCGCCGATCACGTCGAGGTCCGGCACGCGATGGCCCATGATGATGACGCGGTCGCTCTCCTGCATCAAATCGCGCAAGGCATGCGCGATAACGCGGGCGCGAACGCGCGTCCGCTTCTCTATGGCGCCAGATTTGCCGCCATAGAACGAGAGCCGCTGACCGGCCTTGACTGCGGCCTGGTCGCCCCCGCGGCCGAGCGCCATATCCAAGCTGGACTGGGCGAGTTCGCCCAGCTCACTGAAGCGCTCGGCGCCAAAAGCGAGGCCGATGCTGAGCGTAATCGGCACCTTCAGGTCCGCGGTCATTTCGCGGACCTCGTCCAGAATGACGAACCGGCTCTGCTCGAGTTCGTCCAGCGATTTCTGATTCAGAATCATCAGATATCGCTCAGAGGACAGTCGCCGCAAGTACACGCGGTACTGTTTGGCCCATTCCGTAATCGCCGTCGCCACGCGAGCGATTAAGGCGGTGCGCTGCTGGTCGTCCATGCCCTGGGTGGCCTCATCCAGATTGTCCAGCAGCACGATCCCCAGCGCAGCCCGTTCGTCTTCGTACCGTCTGCGCAGTACCGCCAGCTCCGTCATATCATGGAGATAAATGATGCGCTCGTTCGCATCGACGGTAAGCTCATAGTAACGCTCCCCGACCATGACTTCTGCCGTGGTCCGAGCGCCCGCCGCATCCTTCTTGTCTTTACTTGGCAAGGGGAGCTGCGGCAGCAGCTCGGACAGCGGTTGGCCCACGACGGAATCTTTGTCGTACATGCCAGCCACGAACTGATTATGCCACTCAACTGTCCGTTCTTCGCTATACAGGATCAAACCAAACGGAAGCTTACTGACAGCCTCGCCTTCCACCCGTTTGATCCGGTAATTCAAATCGGTCACGTAGCGAATCAGCTCTTGGCGGAACTGCCGCTCCGCCCGCAGCATGCTGAAGGTCAGCACACTCACGAGACATAAGCAAACCAGTCCCAGGATCCAATTAAAGAAGGAGACGAAGATGACGAGCAGCAACTGGAGCATGAACATCCATACGGTCTGGTAACCGTACCAACGTTTTTGCAAAACATTTGGCATGCCTTCTCACCCTATCGTCTTGGTCTCGTAATCATATCCCGCAGCGGGAATGCAATGTCCAAAATCCCCACGATTCGAAGCGGCGGAATAAACAACAGCGCTACAATGAGCAGAATCGGAATCACCGGATTCCACTTGCGATGGTAGGCGGCAAAGAAGAAGAAGCTTGCCGTTTGCACCATGAAGAGAAATTGCAGCAGCGGCATCAGATTCAGCACAATCGTGCCCAAGAATCCTTGGCTTACTGCTTCTCCGCCAAACCACTGCAGCAATACGCCGATCAAATAGTACCAAATCAGCGAACGCGGCAACCGCCAATCACGGATCGGCGGCATCTTCGGCACCGCATGACCCAAGCTGGACAACGTAGGCCGGGAGATGGCATGGGCTACTGCAGCCATGAGCAGTGAGCAGACGATCATCGTAAAGGGAATCATCCGCACCGTCAAGCTGGAGAATTGCTGGCTCATCTCTGGCGACCAGACAATGGTGCCAGTCAACGAGCTGTCAGCGACATTCGTGAACGGAGCCATCGCCGCATTCACCAGGTCCTCAATCGCATTCGCCAGATTAAAGTTGAAGAAGACGGTGCTGATCAGCAGTACCAGCAAAAACTCCAGCAAAATGGTGCCGGCTCCCGCCATGACCGTGCGGAACGCCGGGCTTCTTTTCTTATATAAATAGCCCATCACGATCGAAGGAACAATAAAATAGACGGCCTGCAACAAGATCAGCGGGCCGAAGATCAATGCAACCGCCAGCCAGACCACCGCGACGTGCACAAGAAACGCTCTTGTCGACAAGGTGGTGTACAGCAAAATACCCGGCACGATCAGAAAAAACATCGTGATCACGGTCAGCGGAGTTGCAAGTGACAACAGAAGCAGCAAATATACGGCGCTCCAGGCCACCGATGTCCAGCGTAACTTCAAATGGGTTCACCTCTTAGACATATGTTCTTCCAGGGTAGAAATATCTTGATACCAATCCTCGAGCTGGTGACCCTCCTGCTTATGTTTTCTCAGTTTCTCCAAGATACTGTCATCCATATCCCGATAGGAAACACCGAGTCTCCGCCCCAAAATATAACTGCTGACGATAAGGCTGGCAAGACTGTCCGTTACCCGTGTCGTGCTGCCTTCCCATAATGCCTTAAACAAACGGGATACGTGATCGACTACTTCCGTTTTGAGCCATTCAATCACTTTGGCACGCTTGGCTACATCCATTTCCCTTTGCATCTCGGACAGCTTCGACCCTCCCCGAAAAAAGCTTTATTCTTCATTATAGCATATAGCAAACGCGACAAAAGACGCAAACCTTTAGGATTTATTGGGTTTGTGCCGTATTTCGGGTCACGAACTTCTCGCAATATTCGATGATCTGACTACGCCGCACGATCCCAATAAACCGGCACCGGTCATCGACAACCGGCACGAAGTTCTGCACCTTCGCCAGATTAATCAAATCCTCCATATCGGCATCGATTCGTACCGGCTTGATGTCCATCTTCAGCGGCACGTCCTTCAGGAGAAATTTTGAAGCGGTCTCAAAAGTAATCTTGCCGCTCGAATTTTTCATGTGCCATAATAAATCGCCTTCCGTGACCGTACCGACATACACCCCATCGTGATCGATGATCGGCACGGCCGTATAACGGTGATACTCCATACGCTCCAGCGTCTGGCGTAACGTGGACTCCAACGTCATGGTGACCACGTCATTTTTCGGAAGCAGAAAAAACGCTATATTCATGAGAACGAAATCCTCCTCATCCTTTCATTCAGACTCCCCTATTTGATACGTTTCGAAACCGAAGTTGTTCCAGAACCGGCGGCATGAAAGCGGCAGCCGGAACTCCGGACTGCCGTTGTCTGAAATCAGGGTATATTCACATTATAATCTAAGGTATGATGCCCCACGATCACTCATTCTTGCTCGTATTTGCCGCCGTTCCCTGCGCGCCGTTTTGCCCCGCATCTGTCTTCTCTGCATCACGGGATTCCGGAAGGATCAATTCAAACGCCTCCGTATCCGGGTTCAGCCAATTGTCGATCATCTCTTTGGCGAAATCAACATCCTCTTCATTCGCTTTATCATAATAAACCCCATTGATCCGAATGCCTTTGCCTAAAATCGTAAAGCCGCTAATTTGCGGAGAAGTATCTCCCAACAAGACCTTCTTGGACAATTCGATGATTTGGCTTGGCGGCAAGTCGGTCTTAAAATTATCCCCCATCAGGTTGATTAATTCAGGGATTTTTGTCACTTGGTTCAGCTTTAACATCCGGTTCACCATGGCGTTCAGGAACACCTGATGTCGTTTTGTCCGGTTAAAATCACTGTCTTCCCGATAACGGACGAAGTTGAGCGCCTCCGTACCGTCGTACAACGGTTTATTTGCCTTAATCGTAAACTTCTCATGATCCGCTTGTTTATTGACAATATCCTTCGTAATCGGCAGCTCTACACCGCCCAGCGCGTCCACGATGTCACGCACCCCTTGGAAGTTCACGGCTGCATAGTAATCCACCGGATAGCCGATGAAGTTCTCCACCGTATCCTTGGCCATCTTCTCCCCGCCAAACGCATACGCATGATTAATCTTATCTTCCTTACCCTTGCCGACGATCTCGGTATACGTGTCGCGCGGGATGGAGATCAGCAACACCTTGGCATCCTCCGGACGCACCACCGCATAGATCATCGTATCGGAGCGAGCTGGCTCGTTATTCCGTTGATCCACACCTAACAGCAGAGTGCTGAATGGCTTCATCTTCTCTTCCACCGGCTCCACCGGACGGGGCTCTTCCCCTTCAATTGGCGAATACGAGCGTTCCAACGTCTGCTCAACTTTGCCTGACAGGAACAAGTCAAAGGCCATCACGGCAAGCGGCTTGCGGAACAAATATCCCCCGGCCCCCGCCACCAACAGAACTATGAGTACAATCCACGCGATTTTCTTGCGTTTATTCTTCGATTTCATCTTCTTTCTGCTACGACGTTCGATCATGGTTTTTTACGCCTCCATCGCCATTCTGGTTGATTTCCTTCTCTATCTGCCATATCACTACGTTTTTACTCATCCTTGCTTAACTTATCTATCATTTTTCAAAACAACTCTACCGCTTTGTACTATAACACATCGAGGAAATCGGGTACAACAATGCGGGATATGTAGATGCTGGTCTACTAACCAATGAAGCTTGGACGAAAAAAGAAGGGAGGCCCGCTCCTACCGGAGATCGGACCTCTACCGTCATGAACCAGCCTGTTTTTTTGCGAGAAGGCGTCTGTTTAAGCCAACACGGTCTCCGGTTGCAACGGGAAGTGGCAGGCCACTTGGCGTCCGGGAGCTGCCTCAATCAATGGCGGTTCCACCTTGGCGCATTGCTCCTGGGCAAACGGACAGCGGGTGTGGAAGCGGCATCCGGAAGGCGGATTTGCGGGAGAAGGAACATCCCCCTGTAGCACGATCCGTTCCCGCTTCCGACCTGGCGTCGGCTTTGGAATGGCCGACAATAAAGCGGCTGTATATGGATGCAGCGGAGAATTGAATAACGTCTCCGTTTCTCCGACCTCTACCAGCTTACCCAAATACATGACGCCGACCCGATCGGAGATATGCCGAACGACGTTAAGGCCATGGGCAATGAAGAGGAACGTCAATCCGAGCTCACGTTGCAGCTTCATCAACAGGTTAATGACCTGTGATTGCACGGACACGTCCAGCGCCGATACCGCCTCATCCGCGACGATAAACTTCGGATTCAGAGCTATTGCCCGGGCAATACCAATCCGTTGCCGCTGACCGCCGGAAAATTCGTGCGGATAGCGATTGCGCCGGCTGGCATCCAGCCCTACCAATTCCATGAGCTCCACGACTCTAGCATCTATTTCCTTGGAAGATAGGTTGCGATGAACGCGTAAAGGTTCGCCGATGATGTCTTTTACTAGAAAACGAGGATTTAGGGAACCGAACGGATCCTGGAAAATAATCTGCATCTCTTCCCGAAGCTTCCGCAGCTCTTGCCCCCGTAAAGAATGAATGTCCCGCCCCTGGTAGATGACTTCTCCTTCCGTGGCTCCTTGCAAGCGAAGAATGACACGTCCCAGCGTTGACTTGCCGCAGCCGGATTCTCCGACGAGCCCGAAGGTCTCCCCTTTTCGAATCGCTAAGGATACGTCATCTACCGCTTTCACTTGACCAACGACCCGGCTGAGCAAGCCTTTATGAATCGGGAAATACTTCTTAATCCCGCGGATATCTACCAGAATCTCATCGGACTTCAAACCGCTCGGTCGCTTTACTTCTACATTCGCCGTTTCTGTCGTCATGCGGGTTTCACCTCATCTCTGCTGCTGTGGTCATCGCTTTTGCTTACCGGCTTATCCTCATAGAGCCAGCAGGAAGCGCGATGATCTGCTCCGATCATAAACTCCGGTGGTTCCTTCTGCCGACAAACCTCCTTCGCATGCGGGCAGCGGGGGTGGAACCGGCAGCCGGAAGGCAATTGACCGATTGGCGGGATTGTCCCCTGGATCGTGTACAGTTCTCCTCCCCGTTCCCCTTCAAATCCAGGGATCGATTGGAGCAACCCTGTGGTGTATGGGTGACTGGGTTGATTGAAGATATCTTCCACTGGACCTTCTTCAACGATCGCCCCCGCATACATAACAGCGACCCGATCTGCCATTTCCGCAGCTACGCCCATATCATGGGTAATCAGCAGAATGGACATGCCGAGCTCGGCCTGCAGCTTCCGCAGCAAATCAAGGATTTGCGCCTGTACCGTCACGTCCAGCGCGGTCGTAGGTTCGTCAGCAATCAACAGCTCTGGGTTGCAGGCTAAGGCAATGGCAATGACGACCCGTTGGCACATGCCGCCCGACAATTCATGGGGATATTGCTTGGCGCGAATTTCCGGCGCAGGGATGCCTACGAGCTTCAACAGGTTAACAGCCATATTCCAAGCCTCATCCGCATCCTTATTCTGATGCAACCGCAAGCTTTCGGCAATCTGTTCCCCTACCGTAAATACCGGGTTTAACGCCGACATGGGATCCTGAAAGATCATCGCAATTTGGTTGCCGCGGATCTGCCGCATCTCTTCCTGTTTCTTGGTGGCTAAATCCTGACCGCGAAACTTAATGCTGCCATCCATGATCACTCCGCCGGCATAATCAATCAGCCGCATGATGGCGAGTGAGGTCACGCTCTTTCCGCTCCCCGATTCACCAACTAAGCAAACCGTCTGTCCCTTTTCTATGGATAACGAGATCCGGTCGGTCGCTTTCACAACCCCATTTTCCGTTAAGAAGCCCGCCGTCAGTTTCCGGATTTCGAGAAGTTTCTCCGCCATTTTGCCAGCCTCCTCCGGGATTTATTCAGATTCTGTCTTGGATCCAGCGCATCGCGGATGCCGTCCCCGATGAAGTTCACCGCCAGAACGACGATCAAGATGCATAAGCCGGGATAAACTGCCTGCATTTTATCAACGAGCATAAATTCTTGCGCATTACTTAACATCAATCCCCAGCTTGTTGCCGGTGGTTGGATGCCTAAACCAAGGTAAGACAAAGCCGATTCGCTCAAAATCGCCGAACCAACCATCAAGGTTGCGTTAACGATAATCGGAAACGTAGAGTTCCGTAATAAATGACGGAAAATAATGCCTGTATTCGATACCCCGATGGCACGCGCAGCTTCAACGTATTGCATTTCCCGCAATTGAAGGAAATTCCCGCGCACCAACCGTGCAATACTCATCCAGCTGGTAAAGGCCAAAATCATAATCATATATTTCATATCCGACCCAAAAATCGCCAGTACCAAAATGTTAAGGAACAACGTAGGTACCGAGTTCATCACATCGACGATCCGCATGAAGACCGTATCGACCCATCCGCCGAAATAACCGGATAACGCACCGATAATCGAACCGATGATGACCGAAGCTACGGCGACGGAAAAACCAATTAATAAGGAAATTCTTGCACTATACAGCAGTCTTGTGAACACGTCACGTCCTAATTCATCCGTGCCTAACAGGTGCCCATCGGTCCCTGCTGGGAGATTCGGGAACATCAGATCGATCTTGGCCGGATCATACTTGGTAAGCCAAGGGGCAAAAATCGCAGCCAGAATAAAAATCAGTAACACGACTAACCCTGTCATTGCATAGGGATTATGCGAGAATTTTCTCCATAATAGGCCCCAAGGACCCAGCGGCTTCTTGGCTGGAAGTGCAGCTACCGCATTCTGGGGATCCGATGCATGACTTGGTTCAGGAGTTGGCACGTCGGGAGATGTTCCCGGCGATATCGTTACCTTGAGATCACTCATGCAGCTTTCGTCCCCTTTCCACCCAATTTAACCCGTGGATCTACAATGGCATATAAAATATCCGCGAGTAAGCTACCAAGGATAACCATAACCGAAGTAACGATCGTAATCGCCATCAGAACAGAATACTCCCGTGCCGTAGCCATCTCGACATAGAGGCGCCCCATCCCCGGCCAGTTAAACACGTTTTCCGTGAGGGCAGCGCCGCCGACAAGCAGCGGTAAATCCAGTCCTAAAATGGTGATGATCGGAATAAGCGCATTCCGTAAGGCGTGTCGGAACACAACCTTTCTTTCCTTAACACCCTTTGCCCGAGCCGTGCGGATGTAGTCCATTTCAAGGACCTCCAACATACTTGCACGGGCATACTTAATATAAGAAGCAAGGAATCCTAACGATAATACCGTGATGGGAAGCACTAGATGCAGTAATAGGTCAAGCAGGCTGTCTTCCTTCCCCCTGGAGTGCATGTCCGATAGGGGAAGCCAATCGAGGCCTAGTGAGAACCACTGTTGCAAAAGTATACCGAACCAGAAGGTTGGCATCGCAAATCCGATATAAGAAATAAAGGATGCCGTTTGATCAGATAATCCATATTCTTTTGTACTGTTATAAATGCCCCAAGGGAGCGCAATAATCAAGGTTAACAACCAAGCGGAGCCCATTAAAACGAACGTATTCCCGATACGAGGCCACAATAAATCCCCAACTGGCAAATGGTTTTTGAACGTATATCCTAAGTCACCTTGCAGCAAGTCCCCAACCCACCGGAGATATTGAACGGGTAAGGGTTTATCCAGACCGAGGTTTTGCTTCTGCTGCTCGAATGCTTCCGGCGATAAACCCGGAGCAAGGAAGACTTGCGTTGGTCCCCCTGGAGCGGCATGGATCAGCAAAAACGTCACGACGGTGATCAAGAAAATGACCAAGACCGATTGCAGCAAGCGACGGATCAGATATTCTGTCATCTTTTATCCTCCTAAACATAGTTAGGTATAGAACCACAGGATAAAAATAGAGCTTGAAAGGGAGAAGGAGAAAGAGAATACTCCCTTTCCCCCTCCTGCGGTTCTATTTCCTGTATCCGCTCTTCTTCTTATTCCGTTACCCACCAGTTGATCAGATGGAAGTAGTATCCGTAGCCCAACGATGGTTCTGGACGGTCTTCTTCTTTCCAATGAACTCTTGGACCCGTACCGATGGCGTTACCATATTGATAAAGGAAGACATATGGCAAGTCTGTAGAGATTTCCTTCGCCAGTTCCTTATAGATCGCTTGACGTTCCGTTTGATCAACTGTGGAGTATCCGTCTACCCACAATTGGTCGAGCTTTTCGTTCTTATACCAGCCGGTGTTTTGACCTGCCGGCGGGAAGTATTTCGAGGAATAAATGCTTTCTGCATCCGGATCCGGGTTGTTCAGAGACCATGCCAACAAAATGGCTTGATACTTACCTGGGTTGACGTTCTGATCGATCCATGCGGCAAAGTCGATGCCTTTAGGCGTAACTTCGATACCAACATCTGCTAAGTTTTGCTGGATAATCGCAGCCACTTGTTCACGGCGGCTGTTACCGGCGTTATATTGCAGTTCGAAGGAGAAGCGGTGACCGTCTTTCTCAAGGATCTCGTCTTTGCCAGGAACCCAACCGTCTTCTGCCAGCAATTGTTTTGCTTTCTCCGTATCATAGTTATAGTTGACAGCAGCATCCTTCGGATCCGCCCAAGTGTCCGGCAGGAACGGAGCGTTCATCAGCGCACCGACACCTTTCAAGACATTATCAACCATCCCTTGACGGTTAATTGCGTATGCAATCGCCTGTCTTGTCTTTTGACTTTGGAACAAACCGTAGTTGTCCGGGAAGTTCTTCGGATCGAAGTTAAACCCGACGTATTCGTAAGTCGGACCCGGTTTTTGGATGACGTTAATATCCTTATTCGATTTAACAGCTTCAACCTGCGTCACCGGAATGGCGCTGATATGGTCTGCATCACCTTTCAACAAGGCTTGAACTTGGGTGTTTTGGTCGGCATAAATTTTATAGATGACTTGATGAATATGCGGCTTCTGCGTACCCCAGTAGTTTGGATCGAGATCCAACGTGTGGCTTTCGCCTTGTTTCCATTCTGTCCACTTCCATGGCCCGTTCGTTACGGTTTTCGATGGATCTGTACCATATGGATGTTGTTGAAGTTCCTTCACAGGAACATCCTTCAACACATGGTAAGGGACCAAATCGGTAACCAGCGTATATAAGAACGGAGCGTAAACGGATTGCAACTTAATGTTGACGGTCAAATCATCCACTTTTGTAACGCTCTCTACCTTATCGAAGGAGCTGATCGCTGGGGAACCCGTTTCTGGGTTACGAATCGTATCAAATGTAAATACGATGTCGTCGGCCGTTACCGGCTGCCCGTCACTCCATTTTGCGGTATCTTTCAGCTTCACGGTATAAGTTAAACCGTCCTCAGAAATTTGTGGAGGCTCGGCTGCCAAAGACCAAGGCTCGACAACTACATTTCCTTCACGGTCTAGATCGTACAGTTTGGAGAAAAGGAACTGCTCCACATCTCCGGAAGAAGTATCACCAATAAAGATAGGATTTAAAGTAACAATATCCGAAAAAGTTGAAAGGACAATTGTACCTCCGTCTACCGGCTCATCTGCCGATGGTTCTGTTTCCGGTTCCGTTGTGTTTTCTGGAGTTGTGTTGTTCTCTGTCGGAGTCGGCGAATTGGAAGCTGTGTTATTGGTACTGCAACCTGCAAACAAAATACCTACGAGAGATAAAATAAGTAAGATGGACCATAATCTTCTCTTCTTTGCCACCATGTGAGTTGACTCCTCCTTGTTTAATTGTTGAGAACGTGCAGTTCGTCATGCCTTTCCTCTTGCCAGGATGTTCCTTTCGACCTCCCCCTTCATCACTCTCTAGTTGCTTCTCACAGTGCGTAATCCTGGACAAAACAACTCACTTACGCCCCTATGGCTCTATCTCCCCATGACTTATACCCTAAAAACAGAGACACAACGTCAGCCGTTTGTAACAAAGTGTGACATAGGTTTGATATAAACCATCGGTTAATAAGCATCTTAAGCCGGTCCCTATCAGGGATATGCACCAGTTCAATTATTGATCATAATACATGTGAAAATATCTTACGTCAATAATTTTTTTAAACGTTTGTTGGCCCCTAATTAACCCTGATTTACTAGTATTTTATAGAAATAATTAATATAAAGCGTTTACAAAAAGTTGAACGTTAATTTTTCTTACTTGTCCTGTACTATTGATGTTAACATTTTTCGAGTTCGTTCTATCTTTCTCGTCATAAATCGACTTTATTTTAAATAGGTTTACTTGGATTTGTCGTAAGCGAAGCTCTATGACTTAAGTCCTTTTTGTATAGAAACAAAAAACAACCGAACCCTGAGGTTCGGTTGTTGTTCTAACTGATCACGCTTATTCCGTTGTGTATGGAAGCAATGCGATTTGACGGGAGCGTTTGATCGCGATCGTCAAAAGGCGTTGGTATTTCGCGCTAGTGCCAGTTACACGACGAGGCAAAATTTTGCCGCGCTCGCTGATGAATTTCTTCAACAGCTCCGTATCTTTATAGTCAATGTGAGTAATTTTATTCACAGTGAAGTAGCACACTTTACGACGTTTGTTGCGGCCGCCGCGGCGAGCCGGTCTTTTGTCGTCTCCGCCTTCTCTTTGCTTGAAGCTCATGCTTTTCAGTCCTTTCCGTTGTTAAAATGGCAAATCGTCATCCGATATATCGATCGGTTTCCCGTCGTCGGAGAAAGGATCGTTCTGATTGCTGCGCGAGAATCCGCCGCCACGGCTGTTGCCGCCGCTGCCGCCTCCAAATGGAGACTCTTCCCGCGTACCGCCGCCACCTGCACCGCCCTCGCGGTTCGATTCCAAGAAACGGACATTATCGGCAATAACTTCGGTTACGTATACACGTTTACCTTCGTTATTTTCGTAGTTCCGTACTTGAATACGTCCTTCAACAGCCGTTAACCGCCCTTTACGCAAATAATTCGCGCAAGTCTCGGCAAGCTGTCTCCAGGTAACAACCGGGATGAAATCCGCCTCACGTTCGCCCCCTTGCGAGGTGAACGGTCTGTCCACAGCAAGAGTAAACTGAGTTACCGCTACGCCAGCTGGCGTATATCGCAGCTCCGGATCCCGGGTAAGACGTCCGATGAGAATGACACGGTTCAACAATCAAATCCCCTCCTTCGGGCAATGGTTACTCAAACTTGAATTAGGCTACGTCTTTCGTGATGAGATAACGGATAACCTCGTCGGAAATCTTCAAGATCCGTTCCAGCTCAGCAACAACTTCTGGAGCAGCGGTGAAATTCACGAGAACGTAAATTCCATCACGAACCTTGTTAATCTCATACGCAAGCCGGCGTTTGCCCAAAACTTCATGTTTGGTAATTTCACCGCCGTTTTGGATGATGCCTTGGAATTTTTCGACTGTAGCTTGAACAGCTTCTTGTTCAACGTCAGGACGAATAATGTACATCACTTCGTATTTGCGCATTCTGATTCACCTCCTCTTGGACTATGGCCCCCAATACGTGTCCCGTTTGGGAGCAAGGAGCGAGAGTAAACTCGCACCGTAATAGTATATCAAATCCAAAGTCGGCACGCAAGGATCCGCGATCACTCAGTTAAAATGTTACTAAAGAGGCATCGGTTCACTCACATCGAAATGTTACCGAAGGGATGTGTTTTGAAACTGAGCATGAAAACACGACGTGAAGTAATCCGTACCTTGGCTGATCAATACATGAGAGCGAAATCGCGAAATGAGAAATCTGCAATCCTTGACAACGCCGTGAAGGTGCTGGGGTGCCATCGGAAGCATGCTATCCGCGCTCTCACGAACCCTCCTGCGCTGACACCAGCGAAATCGAAACGTAATCGGCCATTAGCTTACCAGGAGGCGATGCCCGTCATTGAGCGCGTTTGGGAAGCCCTGG
>NZ_JADQ01000036.1:0-48214 GCF_000518465.1 Paenibacillus sp. J14
AGATCACGAAGGCGTTTCTGAAGATCTCTCATTGCTTTATCGTCGGCTTTCAGTTGCCCACTGCCTGGAAAGGCCTGTGCGCCGTCTTTCTTGTATTCCGCCATCCAACGATACAGGGTGTTGTCGCTGATCCCCAGTTCGCGGGCGACCTGCGCCACCGCTTTCCCTTCTTCCTGGATCATCTGAATCGTTTGCAGTTTAAATTCTTTATCGTATTTTTTCGTCATGGTAGCACCTCGAATTTGGATAGATTCATTTTACCCGATTCTCGGTTCTCCATGTCTACTTTTTAGTCTAGCAGCACTACTTCTTCATCCTTTGTTACTGTTACTCATTGTTTTCCTCAGTCTTTATTGTTACGCGTCCCCCTACGATCTGATGCAACGGAATAATCCGTAAAAAGAGGACCCGAATAGATACATTTACCATAAAAAACTCGAATAATACGCCAGTGCTAAGATTAAAACCAGCTCCGAAATCAATCCGGCTCTTGGGCTCTAATGTCCCCTATGTACAATTCCGGCATCTCATTGCATAATTATCCCTTTCGTCTTCTTTGTACCATTATCCCCTTCGTTCAGAGGTAGGAAACGAACCTTTCCCCCATAGGTAGTCTCTATTGTTGTTTCGAGTGTACACAGCAACTGATGCAACGGGATAATCCTTAAAAAGAGGGCAAAAGACAGACTTATTGCAAAAAAATGAGCGCCGACGCGTGCGCCGGCGCCCTAGTGGGGTCGGGATAAGAAAGGGAATGGAGGGGGAGCAGGTTATACGGGAGTGATCAAGGTGATCGTTCCCGTCGCTGCCGTCAGCGCAAAAATTCCGATCGTTTGGATGTTGCTCAGTTGAACGGAAAATGTGCTGCCTTGCGTTACAGTCTGAATAAAGTCAGGAGCGTTGTACCGGGTAATCCGGAGTTCGACGTTACCCACTGTAGCCTGAACCGTTACAATCCCGGTTGGGCCCAGCGGGTCGGCGGCCACGAAATACCCTTGGCCGACGCCGGCAGCTTGCGCGTACGGAAACGTCAGTGTAAACGCCATGTGATATCTCCTCCTTTCGGTTTGAGATACCACATTCTATGAAACTATCCTTCCAAAAATAGCGGCTTTTGGTTGAGGAGATCCACCCATTTTCATAGAATCGGCAGAAAGGGGTAGCCCCGGCGCGGCCATCAGCCGTTACGTTCAAACTTTGCAGCTGCGCGGGTTACCCTCGTGCGATTCCGAGCACGTGACGGTCGATGCCGGCGAGATCGGGGACGGTCACGATCTCGTCCCAATAGCCGGCGGCGCGGAGCAAAGCCGCGACATCGGCCGCTTGGCCTTGGCCGAGCTCGAAGCCGATGAGGCGAGGCGGCCGTGGCAGCAGCGCGAGCTGCGCCATCATGGTCCGGTAGGGTGCGAGCCCGTCCGGACCGCCGTCCAGCGCGCCGCGCGGCTCATAGTCCCGCACCTCCGGCTGCAGGTGCGGGATGTCCTCCGCCGGGATATACGGCGGATTCGACACCACGATGTCCAGCGGCTCGCCGGCAAAAGGTTCAAGCAGGTCCCCCTGCTTGAACGTCACCGCAAGGCCGAGCCGCCGGACATTGTCCTGCGCCACCGCCAAGGCGTCCGGCGAGATATCACTCGCCGCGACGCGCCATGCTGGGCGCAGGTGGGCGAGGGCTGCGGCAATCGCGCCGCTGCCCGTGCCGATGTCGGCGGCGTACGGTGCGCCGCCGGGCCACAACGCATCGCCTTCCAACGCGATGCGCTCCACGAGCAGCTCCGTTTCCGGCCGGGGGATCAGCACTGCCGGATTGACCCGGAAGGTCAATCCATAGAACTCCTGCTCCCCGATGATATACTGCGCTGGCTCACCCGCCGCCTTGCGGCGGATTACCGCTTCCCAGGCGTCCCGCTTGTCCGCCGGGAACGGGTCACGCAGCGCGGCCAAATACGCCGCGCCCGTTAGGCCCAGCACATGGCGGAGCAACAGCTCCGCATTTGACTCGGGCTCCCGCACGCCCGCCGCCGCTAAAAAAGAAGAAGCCTCTTTGCGGGCTTCCCATATCGTCATTGCACCGGACATCCGGTATCCTTCTTTGTGCAACACGTTATTCTCCTTTTTCCATCAGTTCAGCTTGCTCGGCAATCGTCAACGCCGATACGATCTCATCCAGATCGCCGTTCATGACCTGATCCAACTTATGCAGGGTCAAGCCGATCCGGTGATCGGTCACCCGGCTTTGCGGGAAGTTGTAAGTCCGAATCCGTTCGCTGCGGTCCCCGGTACCCACTTTGCTTTTCCGTTCGCCGGCGTATTTCGCTTCCTCTTCCTGACGTTTCATATCATAGATGCGGGCACGCAATACTTGCAGCGCCTTCTCTTTATTAGAGTTCTGCGATTTGCCGTCTTGGCAAGTAGCCACAATACCGGTTGGGATATGAGTCACCCGCACGGCAGATTTGGTCGTGTTAACCGATTGACCGCCTGCACCGCTGGAGCAGAAGGTATCGACCCGGATATCTTTATCCAAAATCTCGATATCCACTTCCTCAACTTCCGGCAACACGGCAACCGTCGAGGTCGACGTATGAATCCGTCCGCCGGATTCCGTCGCTGGAATACGCTGCACGCGATGCGCGCCGCTCTCGTATTTCAGTTTACTGTAAGCGCCCTTGCCGTTAATCATAAAGATAACCTCTTTGAATCCGCCTAGGTCGCTTTCATTCATATCCATCACTTCGACGCGCCAGCCTTGAGAATCGGCATACCGCGTATACATCCGGTACAAGTCGGCAGCGAACAGAGCCGCCTCGTCTCCTCCGGCCGCGCCGCGAATTTCTACGATTACGTTTTTATCGTCATTCGGGTCCTTTGGCAGCAACAAAATGCGAATTTTCTCTTCCAAAGCCTGCTGGCGCGCGGTCAGTTCCTCGATTTCCATCTTTACCATTTCGCGCATTTCATCATCCAGCTTCTCGGCCTGCATCGCTTTGGCCGCTTCCAGCTCTCCGATTACATTCTTATATTCGGTGTACGCCTCATAAGCCGGCTGTAAATCCGATTGTTCTTTGGAGTAATCCCGCAGTCGTTTCGAGTCGTTCGCTACGTCTGGATCGCAGAGCAGTTCACTTAACTTCTCGTAACGGTCAGCCAAGGATTGTAGTCGGTCCAACAAGGGATATCACCTCTCTTCATTCGATCACAAGATCTTATAAAAAGCCGCTTATCCACTAATTATTATTTCAGGGATAGACGACTTTTTATTATATCATGGAGGTCATGTTTTGGCTAGATCACATTCGCCCAGACCTCCAACTTCCAATTAGGAACTTTCCACCTCAAAAAAAGACGCCGCAAAGGCGCCTTTTCATGAATGGATGAAAACTGCTGCCTAAATATCAAGCGGACGGCCACGTTCCCCTAGCCCATCCGCGCCGGGCTTCGTAAAGCCTGCCGGCGAGCGAAGGGCAGCGATTTGTTCGATCAGCGACTGCTCCAGCTTTGCGTTCCAATTCCGGACCATGCCAGGCAGCAAGCAAGCATCGACAATGACCCATACGGTCAGCGCCAACCCAAACAATATGACGGGGATAAGCAAAAACAGGGAGTAGCTCGTATCGGGCGAATCCACGCTTTCAATCGCCGACGCAATGGCAAACCCAAAGTAAAGCCCAATCGCCAGGATGAATAAACACAGCTGTATAACCCCGCTGGCGATCCGCTTCAAGTAGAAACGATGCACGCCCAAATGACCGGCCAGCAGCATCAGATATGCCAGGCCCAGCGATTTTTCGCGCTTATTCATTTCTGAATTCAGGAGCAGCAGCTCGCTTGTGGTCAGATCGCTTTTGGTCCACATATTTAAATCGGAAACTCCGGAGATCTGCCGCGGTCATAGAAAATTCGGTCAATAATCCGGTTCTCCACCTCGGCGTTATGCTGTTTCACCCAAGTATGTACCAGGAAAGCATCCACGATCCACCAGATCCCGGTTACAATCAGCCCAACCACGGTCAGGGACAAGATCAACTGGGTCACGGCCGTTCCGATTTTCTTCATGTAAAAACGATGTCCTCCAACAATCCCAAGGAAATACCACAGAATGTATGCTACAAACATGTTTTTTCCCTGATTTTTCACCTCGGATTCCAGCAACAGCAATTCCCGGGTATCCAACTGGGACTTGCGGTGCAAGGCATAATCCATACTCATGACGAAACTCCCCCTAGATGTAAGAATGAATCAAACTTGAATTAAGTATACAAACTCGAATCTATGAAAACAACGCAAATTTCTCCCATATGTATATTTTCTATGATAAAGGTATACTGTGCACACTTCTCCGAACACTTTCTATTCGAAAGTAAAAAAATGCAAATAAAAAACTGCCCCAGGGTTCACATCCATGCTGCGCCCCTAAGGCAGTGTTGCTTCGCTGTTACTCGGAATGAAATTAAACGTTAAAACGGAAATGCATAATGTCGCCGTCTTGAACGACGTAATCTTTTCCTTCCAACCGCAGTTGGCCGCGTTCGCGCGCTGCATTCATCGAACCGGCAGCAACGAGGTCTTCATAAGACACAACCTCTGCACGGATAAAACCGCGTTCGAAGTCGGAGTGAATGACGCCGGCAGCTTGTGGGGCTTTCGTACCTTTGCGAATCGTCCAGGCGCGAACTTCTTGAACCCCGGCCGTGAAATACGTATACAAGCCCAGTAGACGGTATGCTGCCTGGATTAAGCGATCCAAGCCGGAAGCGTTCAGGCCCAGCTCCTCCAGGAACATCTTCTTGTCTTCGCCTTCCAGCTCCGCGATCTCCGCCTCCACCTTGGCGCTGATCGGAACGACTTCGGCACCTTCAGCCGCAGCAAATTCTTTGACCTGCTGTACGAAAGGATTGTTGTCCGCATCGCTGACGCCATCTTCGCTCACGTTAGCCGCATACAGCACCGGCTTCAACGTCAGCAGGTGCAGATCGCGCACGATCTGCTTCTCATCGTCCGTCAGCTCTACGCTGCGCGCCGGCTGATCGTTATACAACGCCTCCTTGATGCGTTCCAGAACTTCAACTTCTTGGGCGTATTGCTTGTTGCCGCCCTTCATATTTTTCTTGGCGCGTTCGATCCGTTTCTCCACGCTCTCCAGGTCGGCCAGGATCAATTCCAGGTTGATCGTTTGGATGTCGCTGATCGGGTTAATTTTGCCGTCCACATGTGTAATGTTCTCGTCCTCGAAGCAGCGAACAACGTGAACGATCGCGTCCACCTCGCGGATATGGGCCAAGAACTTGTTGCCAAGTCCCTCCCCTTTGCTCGCACCGCGGACCAACCCGGCGATATCAACAAATTCAAAAGCCGTCGGAACCGTCCGATTCGGAACCACCAGTTCCGTCAGCTTGTCGAGCCGCTCGTCCGGCACTTCCACGACGCCGACGTTCGGATCGATCGTACAAAACGGATAGTTGGCGGATTCCGCCCCCGCTTGGGTTATCGCGTTAAACAGTGTGGACTTCCCCACGTTCGGCAAACCCACAATGCCTGCTTTCAAAGCCATATCATTGACAACTCCTCATTCGTGTAATTGCTCAACTTCCTTCAACCATAGTAACGATACGCCGGGAATATTTCAAGGAGATTGGTGTATCATCTATCCAAACGGATACCAAAAGCCTTGAAGCAAGCTTTGCTTCAAACCTACCCCGGTCGCCAGCAACACGACGCATAGCAGTGCGATCAGTTTATCGCTCCCCTTCATGACGGTGCCCATGTACCAGGTTCGCTGCGGCCTGGTGCCGAACCCGCGCAGGTCCATGGCATCGGAAACCGACTCGATCCGTTGCAGCGAGGATTGCAGCAGCGGCACAACCGCCTGTGTTACATTGCGCGCCCGCTGCAACAGCGTACCGTCGCCGCGAGAGATACCCAGCCCGCGCATCTGCAGCGCATTGAGAATCGTGCGGAATTCCTTCGTCAGATCGGGAATGTAGCGAAAAGCAATGCTAACCGCATAAGCCAGTTTGTAAGGCACACCTAGCTTGTTAAGGCTGGCTGCAAAACGGCTGGGGTGCGTCGTAAAGATAAATAGCAGCGTGATCGGCAGCAGCGTGAGATATTTCAGCGACAGCGTCAACACGTAAAACAATGTTTCTGCATTAATCGTATCATAACCCAGCGGGATGAACGGCGTATCACTTCCGGTTAGCGTCGTGCCGAAGCGAGGCGTAATCAGCAAAATAAAAATGCTGTTAATCACAGTAAAAACCATCAGAGCCCAAAATAACAGCGCCATTTTTCGGAAAGGAACCCGGGCGAGCAGCAGCATCGTAACCCCGCCGGCCAGCATGACGACAAATACGCGCAAATCCATGAACAGGAAGGTAACGACAGTCCAGGTCAGGAGCAGGATCAGCTTAACGGCGGCATCCATCCGATGAAAAAAAGATTCCCCGGCAACGTATAATCCGCTCGTTTGGTTCATGCTCGTTTCACCTTCTTTTCCGCTGCGATAAAAGCTTCCACAAAGCGCGAAGGCGAGGTGAGCCCCTGAGCCTTCGCGAAGCGGGCCAGACTCGTCTCCCGCAGGTTCGCCCTAGCGGTTAGATCTCCATCTGCGAGAATCCGTGCCACCGTATCTTCAGCGATAATTCGACCTCCTGCCATTACCGCTGCCCGATCCGCATATTCCAAGGCCAAATGCATATCGTGCGTGATAAACAGAAAAGCCATTCCCTCCGCAGCCAGCTGGGCGATAAATTCCATAAATTCGGTATAATGCCGATAATCCTGTCCCGCCGTCGGCTCGTCCAAAATCATGAGCTGCGGCTGAAGTGCCAAGATGGCTGCGATGCTCAGCCTTTTCTTCTGCCCGAAGCTCAGCGCAGAAACCGGCCAGTTGCGGTACGGGTACAACCCGCAAATCCGTAGCGCCTCATCCGCTCGCTGATCTCGTTCGCTTTCGGGCACACCGCGTGCCGCGAGGCCAATGCGAACCTCATCCCGCACGATATGCTGGGTCAGCATGTGATGCGGGTGCTGCATCACATAGCCGATCGCTTCGCCGCGTCGGCGAATCGACCAGCCGTTGATCACCTCACCCGACAGCAGGATCTCACCCCTACTCGGCTTAAGCAAGCCGGTGATCAACCCCGACAGCGTCGATTTGCCTGCCCCGTTGCTGCCAAGCAGAGCCACCGTCTCACCAGCGCGGACGGTCAGCGAAACGTCCTCTACTGCATTCGTCCCCGGCTCATAGGCAAACGACACGCCCCGCAGCTCAAGCAGCGGCTCTCCGGCGCTGCTCCGTACAACCGGCGGAACCGAAGCGGCCCAGGTCTCAAGCCGCTCCCGCAGTTGGAGCTCACTTGCCCCCGTCCGCTCGCGATCATCCTGAATCCGGTGACCATCGCCATCATCCGTGATCTTCGCATCGTTATCCTTCATCCGTTCACTGCCGCCTTGTCCGTTTCCTTCCCTTGCACCATTTGGCATCCCAACAGGTTCTTGGAGTCGTAATGAAGCCGGGTCAGTCAAGTCGGTGAAGTTGGACAACGACAGCCCCGCATGCGAGAGCGCATCCAAGTAGAGCGGCTGGCGCAGGCCATACTGAGGGAGGATCCCTGCAGCAAGCAGCTCATCCGGCGTGCCAATCGCGGCGATCTCTCCTTCGTTCATGACAACGACGCGATCGATATGCTCCAGCAGCACATCCTCGACGCGATGCTCGATCAGAATCACCGTTTTTCCTTGGTTGCGGTGAATCTCGTCAATTAACCGCATCGCCTTGGCCCCGCTGGCAGGGTCCAAATTCGCCAGCGGCTCGTCAAACAGCAAGATATCCGCTTGCGTCGACAGTACGCCGGCCAGCGATACCTGCTGTTTCTGCCCGCCGGAGAGCTCATGCGGGCCCCGGGCTTCAAAGGCTCGCATACCCACCACATCCAGCGCCGAAAACACAGCTTCCTTCATCACATCCTGCGGAGTCGCCTCATTTTCCAGTTGGAACGCTACATCCTCGCCAACCGTCTGACCAACGAACTGGGCATCCGGATTTTGCAGGATCGTGCCGACCCGACGACTGCGCTCAAAGATCGTCATCGCCGAAGCATCCTGACCTTCCAGCAGCAGCTGCCCCGAAACTTCACCGCCGTAAGAAAAGGGAATTAGCCCATTGATACAATGGGCTAACGTTGACTTGCCGGAGCCGCTGGGGCCGGCGATCCATATTTTCTCCCCGCGTGCGATCTCTAAGTGGATGTTTTTTAGCGTAGGTTCGCTTTGATTTTTGTACCGAAAACTGAAATGTCGGAAAGAGATGACTGGCTGCATTTGTTCAGTAAACTCCTATCTATCCACGCTTAAATTCGAGTTGCTGCGGTTGCGTCTCACATAAGCCAGCACCGCCGGTAATCCCAGAATGAGAAACACGGCTAGGTTGGCCAGCCCTGCGGAAACAACCTGCACCAAAATTTTATCGTTGGGTTCCCCCATCACGAGAATATCAAAATACCCGGAAAACGCCAGAGAAGCGAAAATCCCCACAATTCCATACACCACAAACCAGGCCACGTGGTTCTTCTTCATTTGCCCTTCCTGAGCGTTGAAGTCCTTCGCCAAATAAATTAGGCCCATGAACGCCGCCGTAATGCCGGAGCCAAGTGCCCAACCCCACCAAACGGTGCCGCTGGTAATCAAGTCGTTAATCACATGTCCGATAAATCCGGCGATAAAACCAACCACCGGTCCAAACAATGCACCAAAAATCGCCAACAAAGCGATCGCCGGCCGAAGCTGCGTATCCGGGGCAATCGGGATGCCAATCCAGCTGGTCGCTCCATAGAGCGCAGCCCCAATCCCGATGGTCACCACCGTTCTCGTGCTCCACTTCCACAATGAAGGTTTCATATCCATCTCCCTCTCTTTAACATCAAAGCCGTGTAATGAACACAGGTTTGAAGTCGTTATGTATTTTACCGGTTGCCGGTTCTTATCGAAGAAGATGTCAGGTTGCCGTCCACGCAGACCGGTGTTTTCTTCAATATAATAGGGATTCCCCCCGATTGCAATAAAATTCTTACTAAATTGGTTGGAATTATCGCAAGCGCACTTATTTGAGCCGGCGTCCTCTCACCATTATCCCGCTGAATCAGCCAGGGAAGAGCATACAACTTCAGGCTGCAGGGGAGCACTTATCACAGAGAACATCAGAAGAGAATCATCCCAAGATTCACCCCAAGATTCATCCCAAGATGATCATCCCAAGATTCACCCCAAGAAGCTGATCTCAGATGTAACCCTAGTCTCAAGTTACAGATATCCTGCCACACTAGCGTCCCTGACAAAAAGGGATAATCCCGTAATGCCCCCCTAAAAGGTGCCCCATAAGGAAAAAAAGGCTCAAAGGATCAAAGGCCCAAAGTGAACACCACCGAAAGGAATTCGTATCCCCCCTTCCCTGCCGAACTGAATGAAAGGGATACCTGAATTAGCGGGATAATGCCTTAAAAACGGCAAGGGGAACGGCCAACATCCCTTTCTTCAATCAAGGATGCGGTACGCCCCGCTACTCGCGGCGCACGAGCCGCGAGGTGTTCTTCAGCGCCGGAATGCTCCCGGCGCCGATGCCGAACATGGCCGTGCGGAGCTCCAGCTCAACGCGCTCTAGCAGCGCGTCCAGCTGTGCCTCCGACCGCACGGCCGGTTCGAGCAGCGCCCGGCCGAACCCGGCCAGGTCCGCGCCAAGCGCCAGCGCTTTGGCCGCGTCCACACCGGTGTTCAGGCCGCCGCTGCCAATCAGGGCGGCGTCGGGCACCGCCGCCCGCACTTCGCGGATGCATTCGGCGGTTGGGATGCCCCAATCCGCGAATGCCTCCGCAGCCGCGCGGCGCACAGGATCGCTGCCGCGGAACTTCTCGACCTGGCTCCACGAGGTGCCGCCGGCGCCCGCGACGTCGACGAAGGCGACGCCTGCTTCGCGCAGGCGTTTTGCCGTCACGCCGTCGATGCCCCAGCCGACCTCCTTGACGCCAACGGGAATCGGCAGTTCTCGGCATACCTCCTCGATCCGCCGCAGCAGCCCGCCGAAGTTCGTATCTCCCTCCGGCTGGAACACCTCCTGCAGGCTGTTCAGATGCAGCACCAGCATGTCCGCTCCGGCGATCTCCACCGCCCGCTTGCAATCATCCGGTCCATAGCCGTAGTTGAGCTGCACAGCGCCTAAGTTGGCGATGATCGGTATGCTCGGCGCAAACCGCCGCACCGCGAACGTATGCGCCAGCTCTTCCCGCTCAACAGCGGCCCGGACCGAGCCGACGCCCATGGCCCAACCGTGCCGCTCCGCCGCTTCCGCCAGACGCATATTGATCTCGCCGGCCAACCGGCTGCCACCGGTCATCGAGCTGATCAAGAACGGCGTCCGCAACGATGCGCCAAGAAACGTTGTCTTGAGGCTGATCTCGGCGAAATCCAGCTCGGGCAGGGCGTTATGGCGAAAGCGGTATTTTTCAAATCCGTTCAGGATGCCCTCCGCATTCACTTGCTCCTCCAGACAGAGCCGGATATGCTCGGTTTTGCGTTCCGATGTGGGTTCCATGCTGTACACTCTCCTTTTTCCGCATTCTCTACAAGGTTCTAACCCTGTTATAACAGCGGAGATAATAGCCGGGCCGCGGATTCCGCGAGACGTACCGGGATTTTCTTCTTATTCATAAATTCATCCTTGTCGATCAGCTTCGCCGACAGAAGATCGCGTTCGAAATTGTTGACGACCTTAGCGACGCTCTCGTTTTGCACGAGGAGTGCGTTCACTTCAAAATTCAAATGGAAGCTGCGCATATCCATGTTCGCGGTTCCGACCGTGGCCACTTCCCCGTCAACGATCAGCAGCTTGGAGTGCAGGAAGCCTTTTTCGTACTCGAAAATTTTCACCCCGACCTCCAGCAAAGAAGGGAAATACGAATGGGAAGCCAAGAACGGCAACCATTTATCCGGCCTCGCCGGGAACAGGATCCGCACGTCAATCCCCGATAAGCCGGCCACGCGCAGCGCAGTCAGGATATCCTCATCCGGAATAAAATACGGCGTCGCCAGCCATACCGACTTCTTCGCCGAGGTGATCATGGCAAAGAAGATGTTTTTGAGCGTCCGACTTTCGTTGTCAGGCCCGCTTGGCACGATCTGTACCGCGCCGCTGCAGCCCTGTTCCAGTTCCGGAGACAAATAGGCGAGATCCATAATTTTCTCCCCGGTGACGTACTGCCAGTCTTGCAGAAAAATAATCTGCAGCGACCGGACCGCCTCCCCTTTCACCAGCATGTGCGTATCTCGCCAGAAGCCATACGTCTTGCTGCGGCTCAAATATTCGTCGCCGACGTTGAGGCCGCCGATAAATCCAGTATTGCCGTCAATCACCACGATCTTGCGGTGGTTACGGTAATTGACTCGGCTCGATAAAGACAAAAAACGCATCGGCCCGTAGATCCCCACCTTTACTCCAGCCGCGCGCAGTTCTGCGGTAAACGATTTGGGCAAGCCAATGCTGCCTACCGCGTCAAACATAAAACGGACCTCAACCCCGGCCCGTGCCTTTTCTATAAGCGTTTTCTGAATTTCCCGTCCGATATCGTCCGCACGGTAGATATAGTATTCCATATGGATATGATGCTGGGCTTTCTTCAGCTCTCGCAGCAGGTTCGTAAATGTCTCTTCCCCGTTGGTCAACACGTACGTGCGGGTTGCCATGGAGAATGGCGTGCGAGCCAGCCGCTGGGACAGATGCAGCAAGCGCTGTTGATTGGGAGTAAACTGCGACAAATCCCGAGGCAACGGGCGAGCACTGCGATCGATCCGCTCATAGCTAAGGCGATCTTGCTCCGCTTTTTTATCGAATTTACGCCGCTTGAAGTAATTTTGACCCAGCAGAAAATAGAGCACCAGCCCCACAACCGGCAGCAAAGCAAGTACGAGAATCCAGGCCACCGTGCTGGAAGGATTGCGGTTCTCCATAAAAATGGCAAAGCCGATCGTAATGACGGTCAGCGTTTGGAAGATACTAACGAGCGTGCCCCCAAATTTACCGAAGACGCCAAATCCGAAATAATAGAAAGCAAATAATATTGCGGCGATAAGAATGATTTGAAGTCCCCGTCTCATCTTACTACTCCCTCTTTACCTATTGATGCATGTGATTATATTCTACATGAACGCTCGAATTCTTCCTACTGGTGTGTGGAAAAATGTACATACGCTCATTTGTATCCGCCTGGGCTTTATACTATAATCGAAATGACCATTAAGTCAGAATGAGAACCCGTGAGTCAGAGGAAGGGGGTTCAGTAATTATTTGTCTCATCCATCCATCGACAAGAAGAAGCTGATTTTACGTGCGGCCATGCAGCTGTTTTCGGCCAAGGGTGCATCTGCCACGTCGATGCAGGAGATCGCCGAAGCTTGCGGGATGTCCAAGGGCAGTCTCTACCTTCACTTTAAATCGAAGGAGGAACTGGAGCAGAGCTTGTTCGACTACTGTTACCAGATGCTGCTTGACCATTTGATGCAGGTGGAGCTCCAGCAAGGATTGACGCCTAAAGAGAAATTGCGCCGTCAAATCATCGTCATGCTCGAACTGGTGCTTGAGTTGCGCGAATTCTTGATTATGCAGTTTCAGGATTGGCACAAAAACGGTACGCCCTACAAAGAACCTGCCTCGGTTAAAGCACACAACGCCAAGTTGTTACAGCATGGGAAGAACAAGCTGGAGGCGATCTATGGGCCGAAAATCGAACCGTACACAGGGGATCTGTTAACGATCGCTTACGGTATGGTTGGCATGTACATCCGATTGCTGTTCGAGCCCCATGTTTCGGCCTCGCCGGATCAAATGGCAAACCACTTGATGGACCTGCTTGATCTGGCAGCCGAGCATCAGTTATGCAACCGTCCTGAGCCGTTGATTTCCGAAGAGGCGTTGCGGCTGATGACCGAAGGGGCCCCAGGCAGCCTGGATTTGCAGCAACATCCGATCATCGCAGTCAAACGGCTTCGCGATCACCTTGGCGCCATCACTGACGCAGACAGGCATCAGGAGGCGCTGGAGACGCTGCAAATTTTGGAGCGTGAAATTCTGGAACTTCGTCCGCGCCGCGCGATTATCAAAGGCATGCTAGCCAATTTAGCTGCCGTCCCGGAACTGGCTGCGCATTCTGCTGAATTAAAGCAACTGCTGCAGGCATATATCCAGCATATTTAAAAGAAGTTTGTTACCTATAGAAAGAGAGGAGCAGAAACCCGTATATGAAGAGTATCATCCAGTTTTCCCTGCGTAATAAGTTCGCGATCTGGCTTCTGACCGTGATCGTGACTGCCATGGGATTGTACAGCGGTCTGACGATGAAGCAGGAGACCATTCCAAACATTAACGTACCCTACCTTAGCGTAACTGCGGTCTATCCGGGCGCTGCTCCGGAAGGCGTAGTCGAGGAGATTACCAAGCCGCTGGAGACGCGGTTGCATAATGTTGACGGCGTTAAGACCATAACCTCCACTTCGATGGAGAACGCTGCTTCGCTCATCATTGAATTTGATTACGATACGAACTTGGATAATGCCACCGCAGCGGTTCGCGAGGCATTAAACGATGTGCAGCTTCCGGAGGATGCCCAGAAGCCGCAGATCACCCGGTTTAGTCTAAACTCTATGCCGGTCGTTTCCCTTAGTTTGTCGGATAAGGAATCCGGCAGTCTCGAGGATTTGACTCGAATTACGGAGAACGACATTAAACCTGTACTCGAGGATTTGGACGGCGTTGCTTCGGTGCAAATCGCGGGTCAGTTTGTCCGTGAGGTTAGTTTGAAGTTCAACGAAGCCAAGCTGAAGGAACTGGGTCTGACGGAAGATACCGTCAAAGGAATCGTGCAAGGCTCCGCGCTTCGCGTGCCGCTGGGGTTGTTCAGTCTGGAGGAATCCGAGAAGGCGGTCGTTGTTGACGGCAACATTACCACCGTAGATGATTTGAAAAACTTAGCGATTCCGATCGTACCAAGCTCTGCTAGCGCAGCGGGCAACAGCGCGGCAGGCGCCAATGCTGCTGGGGGTATAGATGCGGCTAGTGGCGCTGGCGCAGCGGCAGGCGCGGCTAGTGGTGCAACTAGCGGTGCTGGCAACGCGGGAGCTGCTGGCGGTGCAGGTGCTGAGGGCGGTGCAAGTGCGGCAGCCGGCCCTAACGCCGGAGGCGCTCTGGGAGCTGTTCCAACCGGCCTTCCGACGGTCAAACTTGGCGACATCGCTGACATCGAGACGGTGGGCAAAGCCGAATCCATCTCCCGGACCAACGGGGAGGAATCGATTGGTATTCAAATCGTTAAATCCAATGATGCCAACACCGTTGACGTCGTGAACGAAGTCAAGGAAGCCGCCAAAGAGCTGGGCAAGCAGTACGACCATATCAACTTTACGGTCCTGCTGGACCAAGGTCAGCCGATCACCGACTCGGTGAACACGATGCTGTCCAAAGCATTGTTTGGCGCTTTGTTTGCCGTGTTGATCATCCTGATCTTCCTGCGTAACATTCGCTCGACGATCATTTCCATTATCTCGATCCCGTTGTCCTTGCTGATCGCCATTTTGGCGTTGAAGCAGATGGATATTACACTGAATATGATGACGCTGGGTGCCATGACGGTTGCCATCGGCCGCGTCGTCGACGACTCCATCGTCGTTATCGAGAATATTTATCGGCGCTTGTCCCTGACAGGCGAGAAGCTGAAGGGCAGCAAGCTGATCATCGAAGCAACACGGGAGATGTTCATCCCGATTATGTCCTCGACGATCGTCACGATCGCCGTGTTCCTGCCGCTCGCTTTTGTCAGCGGGATGGTCGGGGAGCTGTTCCAGCCGTTTGCGCTCACGATGGTCTTCTCGCTGCTGGCATCGCTGCTGGTTGCTATCACCCTCGTACCGGCGCTGGCGCATACGCTGTTCCGCAAAGGTCTCAGCAAGAAACATGATCACGATGAGAAGCCCAAAGGCATGGCCCGCGGCTATCGCCGTATTCTGGAATGGTCGCTGTCCCATAAGCTGATCACCTTTGGACTTGCAGTAATCCTGCTGATCGGCAGCTTGTTCCTGTACCCGCTGGTCGGCGTCAGCTTCCTGCCGGAACAAGAGGATAAATATGTGATGGTTACCTACTCTCCGGAACCAGGAGCTCGACTGGAAGATGTGGAGAAGGATATGCTGCAAGTGGAGAAATACATCCTGAAGCAGCCGAACGTCGATCGAATTCAATACTCCGTTGGTGGCGACAATCCGCTGGGGATGGGGTCCTCAAACTCGGCTTTGTTCTATATCGCCTACGATCCGGATACCAAACAATTTAACGATGTAAAAGAAAAGCTCATCGAAGGCCTGCGGACCGAGCTTCCGAAGGGTGAATGGAGCGATATGTCCGAGCTGATGACCGGCGGTCTGGGCGGCAGCACGTTAAGCGTGAATGTGTTTGGGGACGAGTTGGAGCAGATCAAGCCGGTATCAGATCAAATCCTCTCCCTGATTCAAGAGGATACGAAGAACTTTGAAAAGGGCGACACCAGCCTGTCCAAAACCTATGAGCAGTACACCCTGGTTGCGGATCAACAGAAGCTAAGCTCCCTCGGCTTAACGCCAGGCCAACTGGCGATGAAGCTAAGCCCGGTTCGAGAACGTCCAGTTCTGACCGAGGTCGCCATCGAAGGCAAGAAATACAATGTGTATATTGAAGCCGACAGCGAGACCTATAACAGCATTACCGATATCGAAAATGCAACGTTGACTTCGCCGCTCGGCATTCAAGTCCCCATCAAGGACGTAGCGAAGGTAGAAAAAGGCACCTCCCCGGATTCCATCATGCGGATCGACGGGAAGATGGTCGTTGAAGTCAGCGCAAAAATCACCTCCACCGACGTACAAAAGGCGTCGAACAGCTTGCAGGAGAAAATCGACAAGCTGGATCTGCCGGACGGCGTGACCGTTAAATTCGGCGGCGTGACCGAACAGATCAACGATACGTTTGGCCAACTCGGACTGGCCATGTTGGCAGCCATCGCCATCGTCTATTTTGTACTCGTCGTTACCTTTGGCGGAGGCTTGGCTCCATTTACGATTCTCTTCTCCCTGCCATTTATCGTAATCGGCGCCATGTTAGGCCTGCTGATCGGCGGAGAGACCTTAAACGTCTCGGCATTGATGGGCGTGCTCATGCTCATCGGGATCGTCGTGACCAACGCAATTGTCTTGATCGACCGCGTTATCCACAAGGAACGCGAAGGCTTGTCCACTCGCGAAGCCTTGCTTGAAGCGGGCGCTACCCGGCTTCGTCCGATCCTGATGACCGCCTTAGCAACGATCGGCGCACTGTTGCCGCTGGTCTTCGGCTGGGAGCGCAGCGCAGGGATTATCTCGCGCGGCCTTGGCATCACCGTTATCGGCGGCTTGATCAGCTCGACGCTGCTCACGCTGGTCATCGTGCCAATCGTCTACGAATTTCTGATGAAGTTCCGCCGCCGTGATCTGTCGGCCAAGGAACTGGATTAAATCAATACTCAAGACGACGTAAGGATTACTATCCTGCGTCGTCTTTTTTTGCCCATTAATGGCTGCATCTCATCGCACGGTCGGCTCTAACGCTGATGACAAACGTTATTTGAGCAATTTGGAGTCATTTAAAATTCTAACGACGATGAGCAACGCTATTGCGGTCATAACCACCGTTTTCGGCCACAACATGGGTGAATAAGCACTGTCATAAGCGTTAGAATTTCTACATGCCGTTTTTGGCCCCAATAAGACGTGTGGCAAGCGTTAGATCTCTCGTTCGTCCTCTCGTTCGTCCTCTCGTTAGCCCTCGCAGCAGAAAACCTGAAGAACATCAAAAAGGACCCCATCCCGCCGATCCAGCGAAGGTTGAGGTCCTTTGGCGATCTATTCCATCACCGGCTGCTGACTTTCCCGCCAAGCGCGAAGCTGTGCCAAATCTTTGACCAGAAACTCATCCAGCATCTCAGCCAGTCCGATAAAGAGCGGACTTTCCGTAGCTTGCATGAGCTCCTGGGCAAACGGCTGCGCCCATTTTAACAAATGCTCCTCCAGGAAGCGGATCTGCACGTCCGCTAACGCCAGGCAGCTTTGCTGCAGGTTGGCCTTCGCCAGCATACCTTCCGCGAGCACGGCCATAAACTCCAGCTCTAGTGCAATATGGTCGTCGCGCTCGCCGTTTAACATATTAAATACAATTGCATTATCCATATATAATTGGCGGACTTCGGCAATACAAGCCATCGCGCCTCCACCTTCTCGGCGACTGCGGAACAAGCTTTCACAAGACGGAATGATCGCCTCCCGCCCCGAAAACAAACGATCGTACTCCTTCGCTTCTTGATGGCAGACACTGCGAAACTTCGCTTCAGGAATGCTCTCCAGATAGGCCATCAGCCGGCGTCCTCCCTTACTGGCCCCTGCCTTCGGGTACTGCGCGACCTTACGACGCCACTGAGCCATCAAGGACATCCGCGGCGGACGGCTTAGAAAGTCCATTAATAATTGATACACCATCCCGCGAGTTTCCAGCCACTCCACCTGCTCCCGCGTATAGACCAAAGGTTTGAACAGCATTGCCATCCAAATTCATCTCCCTCAAAACGACATCCTGGTTTAATCTTGCCCTGCCATGAGTTAAAAAAAAGATGACTCCCTTCACCATGCGGGAAATCATCTCGAAAGCATATACCGACACATGATTAAGGGGGATCACGTATCGCTCACCTGTATTATACCTCTAAATGTAAGCGCTTTTATGTGATCTTTTTTACACTTTACTTCCATTGTATCGTTGTCCGACACAGAATATACTTGAACAGTGTGTGTCAACGCATTGACCCCTAGAAGAATATATATTAAATTTGAAACACCTGAAAGAGAAAAGGAGGCGTACACATGGAGCAGTTGCTTGATCCTTTTGGGCGAAAACATGACTACCTGCGCATCTCCGTCACGGATCGATGCAATTTGCGCTGCGTCTATTGCATGCCCGCCGAAGGAATGGTATTTCAACCGCACGAGGAAATCATGAGCTACGAAGAAATTGCCGAGACTGTTTCGGCGCTTGCTCCGATGGGCCTCCGCAAAATTCGGCTAACCGGCGGCGAACCGCTGGTGCGCAAAGATTTAGAACAACTTGTTGCCATGCTCTCCCGCATTCCAGGCATTGAAGATATTGCACTAACGACAAACGGCATGTTTCTGGCGAAAAAAGCCGAGCTGCTGAAGCAAGCGGGATTAAACCGAGTGAACATCAGTCTCGATTCACTGCGTCAGGACCGCTTCGCGATGATTACCCGCGGCGGCGAGGTGGAGAAGGTGCTGGAAGGCATTCAGGCCGCCGTCGAGGTCGGTTTTGAGCCGATTAAACTCAACGTGGTCCTGATGAAAGGGATAAATGAGGATGAAATCCGCGATTTTATCGCATTAACGTTGGATCGACCGCTGCATGTTCGTTTTATCGAATATATGCCGATCGGCAGTGCCAGCGACACCTGGCGTCAAACTTACCTGCCTCTGACGGCCGTAGAAGACGTATGCCGAGAAGCGGGCTGGGAAGTGGAAGGCGTCGAAGGTCCTCGCGGTAACGGCCCTGCCGAAAGCCGCCGCGTGGCGGGTGCCGCCGGAACGTTTGGGCTGATCCATCCGGTCAGCGACCATTTCTGCGACAGCTGTAACCGGCTGCGCTTGACCGCGGATGGACATATCAAAGCCTGCCTGTATTGGTCGGATGAGCTGCATGTGCGTCCCTATGCCGCAGCCGGTAACCATGAAGGCATCCGCTCCCTGTTCCTGAAGGCGCTGGGAGCCAAGCCGAAGAACCATGAAATGGCGTTGGCTTTGGAGCGCAAGCAACAAAGCCATACGCCAACCGCCCGCCGAATGTCACAGATCGGCGGTTAACCCTCTGAGCGGCCCGATTCTAACCAAGATCGGGCCAGCTCATAGTCCTCCGGCTTGTTCATATTAAACGTGCACCACTCCAAGGGGAGGCCCGAAGCATTGGCGAGGGCCTCCCCTTCGATATATTCGGTGCACAGCGTCTCGGTCCAAGCCGTCATCTTGAGGCGGCCTTCCCGCAACCGCGCTTCCAAGCCTGGAAGCACGCTGCGCCGATAGGCCGCCAGCAGCGGATGGGCCCGCTCCGGCGTGCGGGCCAAAATCGCCTCGGTCGGTGCGAAGCCGCCCGAGGCGCCTGCCGCGAGGTCGCTTGCCCGGTCAACCGCCCGGGCCGCCGCTTCCTCCGCAGCCTCTGCGCGCTCCAGCAGAGCGCGGAACAGGCCGCGATTCGCGAACGGCGTATCACAAGCGACCGCGAGGTTCCAGCGGGTTGTCGAGCTCTCCAACCCGGCATGCAGCCCAGCCAGCGGACCGGCCCCCGGATAACGGTCCGTCACGACTACTTGGCCAAACCGTTCATAGGCCGCCCTTTCTCCCCCAGCGATCACGATTCTCGAAGCTATCGGCTCCAGCTCTCGAATCAATCGTTCCAGTACCGTCAAGCCGCCAAGTTCAAGCAGCGCTTTGTTGCTGCCCATCCGGCTGGATCTTCCGCCGGCTAAAATGATGGCGGTAATGTTCATCAGTTTTCCCCCAATGCATAAATTATGGTAAAACCAAAAAAACTTGGTTTGTATCCCCTTTCACCTGTGTGTTACATTGGGATCATAGTCACAAGCTTCCCGCTGTGACCATATGGACCCGGATAGAAAGGAATGGCTCGTTTGCAGGAAAAAAGACGATATTCGTCCTTTTCGTTGTTGCCGCTAGGTCTGCTTAACTTTTTGATTTACGGAACTTTGGTCATTTTCACTGCCTTTTTTCAATTATATTTGCAGGACATCGGGATGGACAAGCTGGAGATCGGCAGCCTGATGGCCGTCGGCCCCCTCATTTCATTGGTGGCCCACCCGTTCTGGAAATCCCTGGGCGACCAAAGGCAGAATCCACGTGCCATCCTGTTAGTTATGATGCTGGGCTTACTGATCATGGGTCATCTCGTATTTAAGGTGACGACCTTTTCGATGTTGTACGTAACGATGATTTTGCTTTATTTTTTCTTAAGCCCGCTGCTCTCGCAGAACAATACCTTGACCCTTGGCTATCTTGCAGAAACGCCGGACCAATTTAGAACCTACCGCATTTGGGGTTCGCTGGGTTGGACGTTCATCGCGCTGGCTGCCGGACCGATCATCGATGCCGTCGGTCATGAAGGAAGCTCGCTGCTGTTTAGTGTGACATTGATGCTAGCGATCGGAGCAACCTTGTTGCTGCCTACCATTCGTCAAGCGTCCCAAACCCCATGGCTGAAGGGCCGGGAGCTGCGCCTGGCGCTAAAGAACAAGTACCTGGTGGTGTTTGTCCTCTTTAGCCTGCTGGTAGCCATCCCGAATGCCATCAACACGATCTTTATGCCTTTGTTTATGATCGATCTCGGCGGAACGCGGCTGTCGGTCGGCGGTGCCGTGTTCTTATCCACCGTTTTTGAATATCTCGCATTTATATTGCTAGACCGCTTGTTCAAGCGAAAATTATCCTATTTACTCGCTTGCACCACGATTGTCAGCTTGTTGTTTGCGATTCGCTGGGATTTGATGTCTGAAGCGACACTCCCGGTGCACATCTTGCTTATTCAACTGCTGCACTCCGTCACGTTTGGCGGATTCTTCTACGTCGGCACCAAGCTGATCGCTCTGCTGTTGCCGCGGCCGCTGAGATCAGCGGGACAAGCGGTCTATACCTTTGCTGCCAGCGGCCTTGCCTGCGTGATTGCGGGCTTCTGGGGCGGCTGGATATTTCAAAATTTCGGTCCGGTGGTGATGTACCGGTCCGGCGTCGCCTTAACACTCATCGGTGCGCTTGGGTTCGCCGCGATGTGGTATCAAATCCGCCATCACGGCTATTCGCCGGCAATGGACGATCCACATGATGAACCATAACAACCGGCCAGCTATATGCGCTGCCTGCCGATCTTACGAAATACGAAAGAAAACAATGCCGGATACCGTAACGCCCTCGCTCCCAAACGAGGTGACGCCGGTTGAGGGCATTGTTTTCTTTATTGCATCTCCATTGTAAAATATGAAATGCATTCCATAGCAACATCCTTTTTGATTTCATACAGGGAAGGAGCGGTTTGCCATGCCGAACATCAAACAGATCGCAGAAGCCGCCGGCGTCTCGGTCACAACCGTGTCCCGGGTACTGAACGGCCACCCCTACGTCAGTTCTGCCAAGCGGGAGGCGGTTGAAGAAGCCATTCGCCGGCTCAACTATTCGCGGAACATGAACGCCGTCCATTTGATTAAAGGTATGACGCAAACCATCGGCGTGATCCTGCCGAACATCAACCATTACTATTTTGCCAGGATCATGGAAGGCGTCGCCAAACAGGCGTTGAAAAACAACTACCAGCTGATGCTGTGCCAGACCGGCTACCGCCCGAACGAGGAACGCAAGGTGCTGGAGATGCTTCGCAACAAGCAGATGGACGGGTTGATCATCTGTTCACGAGCGCTGTCCCTCCGCGATATCGAAGTCTTTGCCGACTACGGTCCGATCGCGTTATGCGAGCGGGTGAGCGGCCGCAACCTCTCCTCGGTGTATATCGATCACTATGCCAGCTTTCAAACCGCGATCCGTTATCTCTGGGAAAAAGGGAAACGCCGCATCGCGTTTACAATCTACCGCCGTAACAGCCCCAGCAGCCGCAGCCGTCTGAAGGCTTACACTGATACCCTGGCGGCCTTGGGCGGGCAAGCCCGGGAGGATTGGGTGCTGGACGGCTACCTCGATTGGGAGGATGGCGCGGCGCTGGTGGACCGGCTGCTCGCGATGAACGAGCGCCCGGACGCCTTGCTCATCACAGGTGACCAAGTCGCCGCGGGGTTTATCCTCTCCGCACGCCTTCACGGGATCGAGGTGCCGGGCGATTTCGCCGTCATCGGCTTCGATAACCAGCCGATCGCCGGCTTGCTGGGGATCACGACGATCGACAATCGATTGTCGGAGATCGGAGAACGGGCGTTTTCTATCGTTCACGGGCACATCGTCGGCGACGAGGACCACCCCGTCTCGGAGGAGCTTCGCTTTCAGTTTATCGAGCGCAGCTCAGTGTGAAACCACCAAAAATAAGGAGCCTGCAGAGATCTGCAAGGCTCCTTTTTGCACGCAAAGTTCTGTGTGCCGCTTATAGCTTACTTAGGCCTTCGGCAATTGGAACGAGCTTTTCAGCGACACGATGCGGTTAAACACCGGTTGCCCCGGCTTCGAATATTTCGTATCGACGTTGAAATAACCGTGCCGGAAGAATTGGAATTTATCTTGCGGTTTCGCATCCTTCATGTTTGGCTCCACGAAACCATGCGCAATCGTCAGCGAGTTCGAGTTGATCAGATCAAGGAACGATTTCTCCTCGGCAGCTTCGACAATCGGTTCTGCAGCAGCATCGACTGTCACATCATCAACCAGGCCTTCAACCGGTTCCTCTAACGCCACGTCCGCCGTCTTCTCCGCTTCCTCTTCCAGAATCAGCGGTTCGTACAACCGGAACTCGGCAGGAACCGCCTGAGTCGCCTCCACCCAGTGGATGGTCCCCTTCACTTTACGGCCGGTAAAGCCGGTGCCGCTCTTCGTTTCCGGATCATACGTGCAGTGGATTTCCACTACGTTGCCGTCCGCATCCTTAATGACATCGTTGCATTTCACGAAGTAGGCATGTTTCAGACGGACTTCGTTCCCCGGGAACAAACGGAAATATTTGCTCGGCGGATTCTCCATGAAGTCATCACGTTCGATGTAAATCTCCCGCGAGAACGGGATTTTACGGTTGCCCATGTCCGGATTTTCAGGATTGTTCTCCGCATCCAGCCATTCGATTTGCCCTTCCGGATAGTTGGTGATCACGACCTTCAGCGGGTCGAGCACCGCCATCGTGCGCGGAGCTTTCAATTTCAAATCCTCACGGATAAAATGCTCCAGCATTTTCGGATCCACGTTCCCGAAGTTTTTAGAAATCCCGGTTTCGTAGACGAACGCTTTGATCGCTTCCGGTGTATAGCCGCGGCGGCGCAGACCGGAAATCGTTGGCATCCGCGGATCGTCCCAACCGTCAACAATGCCTTCATCCACCAGCTTTTTCAGCTTCCGCTTGCTGGTTACCGTTTGCGTCAAATTCAACCGGCCAAATTCGTATTGGTGAGATACGTGCGGCATTTCCGTTTCGGCGATCGTCCAGTCATAGAACGGACGTTGATCCTCAAACTCAGTCGAGCATAAGGAATGCGTTACGCCTTCGATGGCATCCTCCAACGGATGAGCAAAGGTGTACATCGGATAAATACACCATTTATCGCCGGTGTTATGATGGGTCGCATGCACGATCCGGTAAATGACCGGGTCCCGCAGGTTGATGTTCGGCGAGGCCATATCGATCTTCGCCCGCAACACCTTTTCCCCATCCTTGAACTCACCTTTCCGCATCCGTTCGAACAGGTCAAGGTTTTCCTCGACCGAGCGGTCGCGGTAAGGGCTGTTTTTCCCCGGCTCAGTGAGCGTTCCGCGCATCTCACGAATTTGGTCGGCACTCAGATCATCCACGTAGGCTTTGCCTTTCTTGATCAGCAGCACAGCACGATTGTACATCTCTTCAAAATAATCGGACGCAAAATGCAGCTCTTCCCACTCGAAGCCCAGCCATTTCACGTCTTCCTTGATCGAGTTAACGTACTCTACATCTTCTTTCACCGGGTTGGTGTCGTCAAACCGCAGGTTAGTCCGTCCGCCGAACTCATCCGCTAACGCGAAGTTGATCCAGATCGCTTTGGCGTGTCCGATATGCAGGTAACCGTTCGGTTCTGGCGGGAACCGCGTCACTACGGTTTTCACCTTGCCGGATTTCAAATCTTCCGAAATGATATTTTTAATAAAATTGGGAGGGGTTAAATTATTCTCCACGGGTATCAACCTTTCCATTCGAGTTCTTCCCCGAAATTTCTTCTTCTAAATATACCGATATCTTTAGAATAGTTCAATGCCTTAAGTACTATCAGACACTTTGCATTCCGCGCTGGGATCAGCACTTTATCGGCTAAACCTTTCTCCACATTAATATATCGTCCACATACGTTCCGTTAATCAGAAATTCTTCCACAAGACGGCCCTGCTCCACGAATCCGCAGCTTTTGTAAAAAGCAATTGCCCCCGGGTTGCTGCCCAATACGCGCAACGACAGCTTGCGTACACCCCGCTCAGCCGCGAACTTCAGCAAGGCATCCATTAGCACTCGCCCCACGCCCTGCCGCTGGTACTTCGGATGAATCGCAATGTTCAGCTCAAGCACATGTTGATTGCTGGGGAGCCGGGTCGGCGGCCTAAAGCCGATATAACCGCAGATTTCCTCGCCTATCCCGGCCACGATCTGACTTCCCGGCGGGCAGCTCTGCAAATATTGCTCCCTCGACTCCCATTCCATTTTTTCCGCTGGCGTATTGTTATAATCCCAAGTGATCTTGTCGATTTCGATCAATGCGGCCGCATCACGCATTTCCGATAGACGCGTCCAAATTTCACGTTGATTCATGAACTTCATCCTTTCTCCTGCTCACTCCGCCAGACCCGGCAGCTGCGGACGACTCTCCCGGTTCATAGCAGCATGTACCAAGAAGGAGAGCACCGACAGCGCTGCAATGCCCACAGCCAACCAAGCAACCGGCGTAAGTCCATTCCAGTCAAACAGCATGCCCATGGCATAAGGTCCAGCAACGCGGCCAGCCGCCCCCATCCCGCCAACCAAACCGAGGTAGAACGGCGCCGCCTTCCCGGTCCGATCCGAGATAAACGACGGGATTGCCGGAGAGATCAGCATTTCGCCGAAGGTGGTGAGCACCATGGCTCCGACCATACTCGGGTACGTATGGAAGCTCAAGATCGTAGCGTAACCCAACATGTAGAAGATGGCACTCGCCGTCATTTGAGCTTGCGGGGAGCCGGCAAAGGTCCGCTTTATCCATAAAGTAAAAGGTTGTCCCACAAAAATCAATAATCCGTTCAGCGTCCAGAGAATACTGTAATTCCACTCCGGCATACCTTGGGAGATGATATACGGCGATACGCCGTTATTCCAGATACAGTTCCCCAGCCAGAGGAAAAACGAGCCCACGCCCATAAACAGGTAAACGGGATACCAGCGAAGCAGCGTCCAGACGCTTTGGCCTTCCACCGTTTTTTTGCGTTTCTGTACTTGCAGCTCGCCTTGCGTTTTTTGAACTTTGTTCAAATAAAACCAAAAAAATAAGGCAAACCCCGCCGAAGTGAGTCCATTCAAAATAAAACTGAGATCATACGAGATCTGCGCCAAAAACCCGCTGATGGCCGTCCCCAACGCCACACCAATATTGTTGGCTACATAAATGACATTAAACAGCTCCCCGCGTTGCTCGGCAAACCGAAAACCGATAAACGCTTGAATGGCCGGCATCGTCGTGGCATTAAAGAAACCAACCAGCAGCATCAGCAGCATAAACAGATGCCAGTTCCCGCTTCCGTAGGGCAGTAGAATCAGGAAGAGGGAGGTCAAAGCAAGACCGCCCACGATCAGGCGCTTGACGCCTAGGCGATGGTACAGCGCTCCGCCCAGCAGCTGACCGGCAATCCCGCCGACAGACATGACGAGAATGACCAGGCCGGCATCCGTCACAGTCCGCCCCAGTACCTTAAACACAAACATCGTGACCAAAGGCCACATCAATGAACCGCCCGCTGAACTGATCAAGCTTGCGATCAAAAATACCTTGACTTCCCGCGGATAAGCCTGCAGCCATCTCATCGTGATTCCCCCTTTGCTGCAACAATTGTGTATATACAAAAAAAAGGAGGGCCACCAGGGCCCCCACTCTTAATTCAAATGGATCGGCAAATCTTGCTTGTATTACGCCCAGATTATATTAGTATCGCCTAAAAGCGTGACTCAGGCAAGTACATTTCTAGCGGCGTTTGACATCCACCACGGTGGAGAAGAACACTGCGCCTCCGCCCATATCGGCTATCCGGTCTGGAGTTAAGGCGTTGGCGCGCGTGCGCTTCCCGTCCTCCTGCTGCCACCACAGCCCTTGGCTGACGACTGTGCCCGGCAGCATCTTGTCGGTGACGGACGCCGTAACGTCATAACTGCCGCGATCATTCCACACTGTAACTTCGTCCCCATCGGCAATCCCGCGTGCAGCGGCATCATCCGGATGAATTTGCAGCACCGGGCCTTTCTCCAGCGCCTTCAGCTTCTCGACATTCCCAAACGTCGAGTTGAGGAAGTTGTGGTTTGGCGGAGAGATGAACATCAGCGGATACGGCGTGTCCTTGCCGGGACGACGCTCTCCATCATAGCCTTCCACCAACGGCACATACGTTGGCAACGGCGGCAAGCCTGCCCGCTCCATTGTGGCGGAGTACAGCTCGATCTTCCGCGACGGAGTCGGCAAATGGTCGAGCCAGGTTTGCTGCGGTTCCATGTTCAGCTTCACGAACCGTTGCTCCTTCAGTTTCTCCAGCGTCACGCCTTCCAGATACGGATTATGCTTGAAATCCAAAGCCTGCCGGATCATATCCTCTTCCGTATCGCGGAACGCATCGTCGTCAAAGCCCATCGCAGCCGCCAACAGCTTAAACGTCTCGACGTTGCTTTTGCTTTCTCCCTGAGGAGCGATCACCGGCTCTTGAAGCTGGATATAATGATGCCAATACGAACCGTACAAGTCTGTATTCTCAAAAGAAGACGTCGCCGGCAGCACAATATCCGCATATTTCGTCGTATCGGTCAAAAAGAGATCATGCACCACGGTGAACAAGTCCTCCCGGAGAAGGCCTTGCTCCACCTTCCCTGTATCCGGGGCAACCACCGCCGGATTGGAGCAATAAACATACAAAGCGCGGATCGGCGGATCCAGCGTCAACAAGACGTCGCCCAGCTGGTTCATGCTGACCGTACGCGCACCCGGGTTGGGCCGCAGATCAGGACGCTCAAGCGCCGTCGCGTTCATTTTGCCGTAAGCGCCGTTGGACTTGAAGGCGCCGCCGCCCGGCACTAGCCATTGGCCGGTTAACGCCGGCAGGCAGCTAATCGTGCGGACCGTCATCCCGCCATTGTCGTGATGCTGCAGGCCGTTGCCAATATGAATGTAGGCGGGCGAAGTTTCGCCGTACAGAACGGCCAGCTTAATGATCGACTCGGCCGGTACGCCGGTGATCGCCGCCACACGCTCCGGCGTGTACTGCTTCACGTGCTCACGCAGCTCGGTGTGACCAACCGTATAGCGTTCCAAGAACGCTTCGTTCACCAGGCCGCGCTCGAACAGCACGTGCATCATACCGAGCGCCAGGGCTGCATCCGTACCCGGATACAGCGGAATGAACCAGTCGGCCCGCTGTCCTGTCCGGTTGCGGTGCACGTCGATGACGACGAGCTGGGCGCCTTGTTTGCGGGCTTTCTCGATCAGGGCAATCTGGTGCATATTCGTGCTGACGAGATTGCCGCCCCACACGATGATCAGCTTCGCCTTGACCGTCTCTTCCGGGCTCGTCCCGCCGCCGAATCCCATCGTATATCTCCATCCCGCATTACCTGCGGAATTGCAAATGCCTTGTTGCAGCCGCGTCGCGCCCAAACGATTAAAGAACCGCCGATCCATTCCATCAACGCTCAAGATCCCCATATTGGCGTAAAAACTATACGGCAGGATCGACTCTGACCCATACTCCCGGATCAATCCCTTATAACGATCCGCGATCTCTTGGATCGCTTCATCCCAGGTGATGCGTTCAAACTTCCCTTCCCCTTTGCGTCCAACGCGTTTCAGGGGATACAGCACTCGTTCGGGATGGTAGACCCGCTCCGCCATATTGCGGACCTTATTGCAGATCGCGCCTTGCGTAATCGGGTGATCGGGATTGCCCGTCACCTTGACGATTTTCCCATTCTCTTTATGAAGCAGTAAGCCGCATGTATCGGGACAATCCAGCGGACACACCGCAGGAAACACCCCGTTAGGTTCATGGATCATGTTCCACCCCTCCTGTCTGTAGCCTATTGTAAGAATAAACCACCCCGGCGTAAAGCCCAAGCGGGAATTTCCTTATGGCGGGAGTATGTTGCGCGCACCTCATTTCACGATTATCCCTTTCGCTCAGGTTTCTGAGTTTGATTAGAAATCTATTTGGGGGCAGCATCCAAACTTGATTGGGTAACCCTCTTTCGTGTGGTATCCCTTTGGTACAGTATTTATTTTAATCAGGTATTCCCTTTGTTCAGATAATCATTCTTTATGAAGTGAAGGGTAGCTATTCATAGGAAGGTCGTTTGATTAGAGTTAATGAGATGAATGTAAATGGAGGAAGGATGAGAACCCCCAGCCTATCGTCGATTGGCTAATGGGGGAGAGCGAATTAGCTATAAATCGAGGCACTGTTTTTTCTCCTAACGAATCTCTTAACGAATTTTTCTGATTCATCGGGATAATGGTGTAAAGAGTGGCTCCAACAAACAGCAAACCCAGTCAAGGGCCAAACACGCTAAACAAGCCAAGAGCAATTTAAGAAGCCAAGCCAGTCCAAGTCAATCCAAGCAAGGCCAAGCCGGCCAATTAATCCCAGCCGAGCTGAGCCGGGCCGTGCTCAACCCAACCCAGCCCAGCCCAACCTCAACCCAACTGAAGCCCATTCGGATTATCCGTGATGTTTCGCCGCCTCAGAGGACGCAGCCAACCCGGCAGCCGTTGCATCCTTGGACCCTTTATCCTTCAGAAAAGCAGCCCAATACGCCGAAGCCACGAAGATAGCCCCACCGGTTAAATTCCCCAGCCATACCGGTACAAAGTTACTCAAATATTCGCCCCAAGAGTAATATCCTTCAAAAATCGCCGCAGGAATCAGGAACATATTCGCAACAACGTGCTGGAAGCCAATCGCAACAAAGGCCATGGTTGGGAACCAAATGCCTAAGATTTTACCGCTCATATTATCTGCGCCATAGGAGAGCCATACCGCCAAAGCAACCAACCAGTTGCAACCGATCCCGGACACGAATGCTTGCAGGAAGCTGTCGTCCAGCTTATGACCAGCCATATCGACCAGCTTCTCAAGATAAGGCCCGCTGGCCGTCAAACCAACCACGTGTCCAAAAAAGTAAGCAACAAACAAAGCGCCTACGAAATTGCTTAACGTGATGAGGACGAGATTTTTGCACAGATCTCCAGTGGAAATTCGCCCCGCCATCCGTGCCAACGGCACCGCCATCATATTACCGGTCAACAACTCCCCGCCCGCCAGCAGCACTAGAATCAAGCCGATAGGGAATACCGCAGCCCCGATAAAATTAGCGATACTGCCCCATTCCGCCGGGGCGCTGCTGATCACGCGAATATCAAGAAGGAAGCCAAGCGCGATAAACGCCCCTCCCAAAAAACCAAGAATCAATACGGTAAGCAGTGGATAATGTGCTTTTTTGACGCCATATTCTACGGATACTTCGGCAATTTGTGCAGGTTTAGAATAAGCCATGATCCTGTCTCCTTTTATATGTCATTTCTAAACGACACTTCACAGGTCATTCGTCGTTTGAAGTCGTGTTCATTGTAGCGTGTGAATGGACCTTGAAAAAATAACATAGATCACGTTAGCGTTTTCACAAATTAGGGATTTCCCTAATGATCACAAAATCACAAAAGACCCCTTCCAGAGCAATCCCGGAAAGGGTCTTTAACCTGCACGTGAGCGCGTAATTATTTGGATGGTGCGGCGATCCCGCCCAAGATTAACTGCCATACCGCATCAAAATCTGCGTCAATCCGCTCATTCGTCCATTGGCGGAAGTGTGCGGGATGATGGAAATGCAGGAACGCCAGGAAGATGGCTCTTGATGCTTCCTTCGGCTCCAACGCTTTAAACTCTCCCGCACGGATGCCGCCCTCAAAAATCGTGTGAATCTGTCCGATCAAGTGATCAATATGAGCTTCGATGATCTCCGCGGCTGCTTCAGTTACAGCGGCATACATGGCAAACATCTCTGGGTCTTCGCTGGCATAGGTTCGCTTGCAGCCAATTAACGTCTTCAGCCACAGCTTCAAGCGCTCCGTATAACTTCCGTCTGTGCCGTTCGCAATATCTGCTAGAGGGGCGGCAATGCTTCGCGTTAACCAACGTTCCGTCACCGCTTCGCGAAGCGCGGCCTTGCTGGAAAAATGCCGGTACAACGTGCCATGACTTACTTGCAGCGCACGCGCCACATCCAGCACGGAGGTTTTATCCGGTCCGAAGCGCCTTAGCACCTGCTCTGCGGTATCCATAATTTGTTCTTTGCTTAAAGGCAACTCGTTGCTCATTTCACCCGTCCTCCTCCCCGTTTTTTCCCCACTATATCAAAATCGCATCCAAATGACAATGATACGATTCTGTCAATTGTGAACAGCTATCATCAGATGAAGCCGCCGTTAACGCGAAGGGTTTGCCCGGTAACCCAACCGGATTCCGGCCCTGCCAGGAACAGGACGACGCTCGTAATATCCTCTGGCTCCGCCAATCGTCCGAAGGCATTGGTGTTGCCGACGGCTTTGATTTGCTCCGGTGTTTTTCCGACAGTAAACAGTTCTGTATTCACCGGTCCTGGGCCAACCGCATTGATCGTAATGCCCAACGGTCCAAGCTCCTTCGCCAGCTGCCGTGTGATCTGCTCTACAGCTCCCTTGCTGGCTGCATAAGAGCTGTAAGTAGGGAACATTTGACCGGTGACGGATGTCGAGAAGTTGATAATACGGCCCCCTGCCTCCATATAATCCACAGCTTTCTGAATCGCGAAAAAGGTTCCCTTCACGTTAATCGCAAATTGCCGGTCGAAATCCTCTTCCGTGATATCTTTCAGCGGCTTCGTAACCATGACCCCCGCGTTATTGATCAGAATATCGAGACGTCCAAAGGTTTCCTTCGTCTTCTGGAACAGCTTCTCCAATTCAGCCAGCTTGCTGACATCGGCTTGAATCGCGACAGCCTCCCCGCCCTCAGCTTGAATCCCCTTCACTACGGCCTCTGCTTTCTCAGGGCTGCTGGCGTAGTTTACAACGACTTTGGCCCCGCGGCGTGCCAATTCCTCTGCGATCGTTTTCCCCATCCCTCTAGATGCACCTGTTACCAAAGCGACTTTTCCATTCAACAATTGTTCGGTCATTTTAATTTCCTCCTAAATGATAGTGTGATGAAATTTGAACAGATTTATTAGTTTTGAGCGTTTTGTGCGGTTTTGACATGCAACAACTCTCCAAAGCCCAGGCGGTTAATGAAATTCTCCTGCGCCTGACGGGCTGCCTCGTTAACCTCTTCAACGCCTGCATTGGTGAAGTCCACGACGCTGCGGAACGGGCGTGTTCCCGCCGGCATCGCAAGAATGCGAGCAATTTCTTCGCCAACCGCTCTAGGATGGGCATCGACCCCTGGTACAAATAGACTCGACGTAGCTTCTTCATTACGCTCTACCAACGGGTCCAGCTCGGCATAAGCCTTACTCCGTTCTACATCGCTTGCCCGGCTGGCATTCGGGAAATGGTCGGTTCCCTCAGTAAACGGACCTGGCATGACGATCGTCGTTTCGATGCCATATTGCCCTACTTCGTAGGCGGTGACCTGAGCAATTGCATCACCGGCGAACTTGGAGGCTACGTAAGGGCCCATGAATGGTGGAGCAACTACCGTCGTTGTGCTGCCGACATAAATAAGAGTTCCCGAACGACGCTCTCGCATATGCGGGAGTACAGCCCGGTTCACCCGTTGGATTCCGAGGGCGTTCACGTCAAACAGATGATGGATATCCTCTGGGGTAAACGCCTCAACGTAGCCAACCACTAAATGACCTGCGTTATGCACGACGACGTCCAGTTTGCCGGCCTCCTCAAGAATCGTTGCGACGGCAGCTTCAGCTGAAGCATCGGATTGCACGTCGAGTTCCACAACTCGAAGGTCCAGCCCATGGCTTCTTCCATATTCCAGAAGCTCCTCGGCACGGACAGCATTGCGGCCTCCGATGTTCCGCATGCTGGCATATACCGTGTGTCCGGCCTCGGCCAAAGACCGAGCCGTCAAATTTCCGATTCCAGTGGATGCGCCTGTGACGAGAACTACTTGATCCTTCGTTTCATTTTTCATTTTGATCATCTCCTCCATTTGATGGCTTGATTATATACCGAACATATATCAGATATCAAGTATCAATTTTTTATTTTTGTCATTTGTTTTTTTGGCTATAGGGTTCCAATCAAATAAAAAAGCCGATTCCTCAAGGGTTTATGCCCTTTTCGAATCGGCTTATTTCGATATGAAACTTGTTGATGTTCTTGTATTAAGCGTGAACCGTATCCCGCTTCGGAACTTCCGGCAACACCTGTAAGCCTGCACTGTTCAAGAAATTCCACGGTTTGTTGTAATGAGGTTGGAAGAAGAAATCAACGAAAGCGAGCTCTTCCATTTTCATTCCATTTTGGATGCACACCGAAATCGTGTTGATCGACTGAGTCAAGTCTACTTTCGACATGATTTGTGCGCCCAAAATCCGGCGAGTATTTTTCTCGTAGACTACCTTCAGCAGGACCGGCTCATGGGTTGGCATAAATTCCGGGCGGTAGTTGTCTGTGATCAGCACCGCCTCTGCATCCAAACCGGCGTCCTTGGCCGCTGCTTCTGTTAATCCGGTTCCGGCGATATTATCCTCATAGATTTTAATACCCGAAGTGCCTTGGGTCCCCATATACTTCACGGTTGGTGCAACCAGATTCCGTGCGACCAGCGTCCCCATGCGGACGGCGTTGGTGGCCAGCGGGATATAAGCATGCTTGCCTGTCGGGTTATAGTAGACGGCGCAGCTGTCACCTGCCGCATACACATCCGGCTTCGAGGTGCGCATATATTCATCCACGATGATCGCGCCATTGTCCAGCATATCAACCTGACCTTTTAACAGCTCGGTGTTAGGACGGAACCCAATGCACATAATCACCAGGTCGGCAGCGTATGTGCCTTTATCGGTAATCACTTGCGCGACTTTGCCATTCTCGCCTTCAAAGCGTGTGACTTTTTGGCCTAATGCCAGCTCAATGCCATGGTCGCGGAGCGATTGTTCGATCTTGTCCGTGTACTCCGCATCAAGGTACTTGCTCAAAATGCGCTCCTCCGCATCGATCAACGTAACGTGCTTTCCATTAAGCTGGAACGCTTCAACCAGCTCCACCCCGATGTAACCTGCACCGACAACAACGATGTTGCTGGCTTGTTTTGCTTTTTCGATGATGGTGTTGGAGTGGTTAAAGTTCTTCGAGAGCAAAATATTCTCCAGATCACTGCCCTCAAACTTCGGTACGATCGGCCACGACCCCGTCGTAACAATCAGCTTGTCGAACCGATCTTCAAACACTTCGCCGGTCTCCAGGTTGCGGGCTTGAAGGACTTTCGCGTCCGTATCCACCGATACGACTTCATGCCGCATCTTTGTATTTACACCCAGCTCAGCCAATTGCTGCGGCGAGGAATAAAACAGCCCCTGAGGATCTTTCACCATCCCTCCCACATAGAGGGCAATGCCGCACGACAAGAACGAGATATTGTCGTTCCGTTCATATACGGTAATTTCCGCCTCTGGGTAAAGTTGGGCCGTATTAACGATGGCTGCCGTGCCTGCGTGTGTACATCCGATAACTGCTACTTTCATGATTTCTTCCTCCTCCATAATCCATGCTGTTTGTTGGTGTATAGTAAACGTCATAACTTGTGAAAACTGTCACTTATGAGTTTGAATTATTGTGATTTTTTTCACTTCATGCTTCTTATTATAGTGTGACTTTTTTCACATTACAAGAGGAAAAAGAAAGAAATTTTAAATTCTGAATTTAAAATGTCCGAAAGCCTAGCTATAATCCCTTCTCGCACGCCTCTTTTGCACGATGATCCCTTTGATTCAGTTTGGGGGAGCCCTTATCAGATTTCCCTTTGATTTGGGATCTTAAGCTGGAAGATTGAGGGGTCGAAAAAGAAAAGCACTTGGAACCCCGAAGCCTCTTCAGGATTGCCAAGTGCTTATTATTTTCGCAAGTGCGTATCGCGTATGTAGAAAGAAACCAGCGTCCGCGTGCATCTCTCCTTCAGCGGCAACCGCCTCTTTATTGCGCTTGAGCCGCAGCAAGCTGCTGACGGATCTCTTCATATTTGGCCTCCCGCTCCGACTTGGAGAGCTTGGGACACCCGTAACAGTATCCAATTCCGGTGTCCGTCCGATAGGCCAAGCAACAGGTTGGTTTCATCGGAGATTTCTCACCTGGCCGATAAGGATCATCCAGCAGCACTTCCTTGACCCGATACGGATTGCGCTTTAAGCCAAACACCTCAGCTGGAAGCTCCTTCACGCCCTCATACTCCTCCAGGAGTTGAGAACGTGAGTCTTCTTCCTCCAGACGCCCCGCGATGGCATGGACATAATATTGCACACCTAGAGGCAACTGTCCCCATAACTGAGCAACCGGCAGCTTGGAGACGGCCGCCATATTTTCCATGACAGGTCGCAGCACTTCCCCGTAAAAACGAGTTAGCTCCAGTGTCTGCCAGGAATGACGGTCAATGGTCGGCCAAGGCTGTTCTGCTTTATCGTTTAGCACAAAATAAACCCAAGGAAATCCGTTCACCATCACGAGTTGCAGGGTCAGATTATCAAGCGAAAAATGGAGCTTGCCGGAGGTCACCGACACCATATAGTGCAGCGCCGCACACACGACTCGCCAGCTCGAAGCAAAATAGGTGGCGGATACTTGAAGATCAAGCCCCTTAATCTTCTCCTGGTAGATTTCCAAAAAAGCCACCAGCTGCCCTCGATCCAACAGCCGCTCAGCAGGCATCGTGAAGAAAGCATCCGTCCGCTGCTCTGTAACAATCGCCAATTGCTGCTCCAGCAGCTGATAATTGATGTTCATCTTGGGTTCCCCCACTACAGGAACGAGACGACTTTGGGCGAAGCCTCTTCCTGTCCATCATTTTTGCCCTTGCGTACTTGTACTTTGCCTTCAGCTGCAGCCCGGTACAGCTCATAAGGGAGGCACAGCGGCACACCGCTCCGCGGATCGGTTACGATATCCGCCTCGATCCCGAACACATCGCGCAGCACTTTGGAGGTCACGACCTCTTCCGGTGTACCGGAAGCGACAGCCTGGCCTTGCTTAATCGCGATCATATAATGTGCGTAACGAGCAGCATGATTCAAATCATGGACAACCATCACAATCGTCCGGTTGGATGTGGCATTCAGCTCCTCCAGCAATTGAAGCACTTCCAGCTGATGGGCCATATCTAGGAACGTCGTAGGTTCGTCGAGGAACAGGATATCCGTCTCCTGCGCCAGCGCCATGGCAATCCAGGCCCGCTGCCGCTGACCGCCGGACAGATGCTCTAAGGCCCGGTCACTGAACTCGGTCATGCGGGTGGCTTCGATCGCCCACTCGACAATTTTCCGGTCTTCGGCCTTCAGACCTCCGAACCCTTTCTGATGTGGAAAACGCCCGTACGACACAAGCTCATAAACCGTTAATCCTTCCGGGGCGGTTGGGTTCTGCGGCAGAATCGCCAGTTGCTTGGCTACCTCCCGCGTCGACTGCTTATGGATCGATTTGCCGTTCAGCAGCACGCTGCCGGACTTCGGCTGAAGGATCCGAGCCATCGTTTTCAGGACCGTTGATTTACCAGAGCCGTTCGCGCCAACCAACGCCGTGATTTTCCCCTCGGGAATCGAAATATTTAAGTCTTCGACGATCAGACGATCCTCATAGGCAATGTCTAGATGCGAAGTTTTTAAGGAGACCATGGCACCCATCCTTTCCGTGTCCAACTGAATAAACCCACCAATGTATCATTGTTAAAAGAGTCTATCGCACGACTTCATCTTAGATTCATAAAAACTTCATCTTCTTAAAGATACTGATAATCATTATCAGGTGTCAACTGTTAATTTTATTCGCTTTCTTCGTTGGAGGCAAAAACAAAAAAAAGACGCCCGCAGGCGTCTTTCCCGGATAAGCTCACGCTCTCCAAAGATCTAATGAAATCATTGACCAGATACCGGTATGGCATCATAATATTCTTCCAACGTAATACCGCGTTTACCAATGTCAGCTGCAATTTCTTTTCCTACATAACGCAGGTGCCATGGCTCATATTTGTAACCGGTAATGTCTTCCTTCCCTTCCGGATAACGAATGATAAATCCGTACTCGGTGGCATGATCCGCCAGCCAGGCCGCTTCCTTCGTGTCACCAAAGCAGCTTTCCGCTGCACATTTGCCATCGCTGCCCGAAACGTCGATGGCCAGCCCAGTCTCATGCTCGCTGTGGCCCGGAACCGCGCTGTACGTCTTCGCAACTTCCTCGCCGTCCTTCTCCACGTAACGGTTAAACAGCGCCGTTTGGGTCTTATGTGAACGGTACGCCGACACGCCAGCCAGGTAGATCCCGTCTTTCTCGGCTCCAGCGAACAGCTCCTCAAGCGCCTTCGCCGCCTCTTTGCGCATCATGCGTTTTTCGATTTTTTCTTTGAACGTAAACCGAACGTCGGGATACACCAGATCCTTCGGCTCGTAATCATCCGGCAAAGCAAATTGCTTGTTAATCAGCACCGCCACACTGTACGGATCCGACATCGCCGCGCGGTCCCCTCCGCTGCTGTCGCTGGAACCATCAGGAGCTTGTGTTGAATCGCTGGAATCCCCATTGCCGGTACTGCCATCGTTTGTTGCGTTATTGCCTTCTGTAGCTTGATCGTCCGCGGTGCTGGTGTCGTTGGCAGCATTGTTCCCTGCCCCGTTATTGGCGCCGACAGCCGTGTTCGTGCTGTTCTCTGCTGGTGTCTGCGGAGCGTTGGCTGCTTGTTTGCCGCAACCTGCAATTAGGACCGCTGTTAACAACAGGGCCATCGCCGCAGTCACCACGCCTTTCTTGTTGTTCATCCTGGTTCCTCCCCTGTACGGGGCCTGGATTGATGTCTCCCAGGCACCTTATGTGTTTTCTACTATTCTTTAACGGATGGAGCCGTTAAAAGTTACTTGGTAAATCGAGGGCGCCGGCTACCGCCCCCGGCGCCCTCGTCCCCCGCCGCGGCTGTTCTGCCCGCGGCGGCCTTGCCCTTGCGCGCGCGAGGCGCCCCCGGCGGAGCCGCGCTGAGCGCGCGCGCTGTCGCCGCGGCGGTTGCCCGCGCCGCGGCCCTCTTTGGCCGGCGCCCCTGGGCTGCCGGCCGAGCGGCCCCGCCCGCCGGCCGCATCGCTGCGGCGGCTGGCCGGGCGCTGTGCGCCGCCGCGCTCATCGCGGCTGCGGCGGCCCGGGCCGCCCTCGCCCGCGCCGGTGCGGCGGGCGGCGGCTTGTTGCTCGGCGCCCGTTCCGGCGGCGCCGCTCTTCTCGTATCGCTGCCGCTCTAACTTGCGGCCGATGCCCCGCTCGATCAGACGCAGCGCCTCCATATCCTTCGGCGCCGCGAAGGTCACGGCCACGCCCTTCTCCCCGGCGCGGCCGGTCCGCCCGATGCGGTGGATGTAGCTGTCCACATCGTGCGGAATATCGTAATTGAAGACGTGGGTGACCCCTTCCACGTCGATGCCGCGCGCGGCAACGTCCGTCGCGACCAGCAGCTCCAGCTTCGCGCTGCGGAACGCGCGCATGACCTGCTCGCGCTTCGCCTGCGACAGATCGCCGTGCAGCTCGTCCGACTGGAAGCCCGCGGCTTGCAATGCTTCATTCAACGTACTCGCCCGGCGCTTCGTGCGGCAAAAGATCACGGCCAGATACGGACGCTGGCTGCGGATCGATTCGATCAGCGCGCTCTGCTTGGTGCGGTCCGTGCATTCCACCAGGATCTGTCGGATGCTGTCCAGCGTCACGCGCGAGGTTTCGGCGATCTGGATGTCGCGCGGCTTGTCCATATACGTTTTCGCCAAGCGCTTCACATTGCCCGGCATCGTTGCCGAGAACAACATCGTTTGGCGGCTGCGCGGCACGAGCGACAGAATCTCCTCCACCTCCGCCAGGAAGCCCATATGCAGCATTTGATCCGCTTCATCGAGCACCAAGTAGCGAACGGCTCCCAGCGTCAGCGAGCCCCGCCGCAAATGATCCAGCAGCCGGCCCGGCGTGCCGATGACCAGCTGCGCGCCGTTCTTCAGCTTGCGCAGCTGCCGCTCCACGTCCTGACCGCCGTAAGCAGCCAGGACGGAGAGACCTTCAATGGCCTCCGCAAGCTTGCGAGCCTCCGCCGTAATTTGAATCGCCAGCTCCCGCGTCGGGGTAATGATCAACGCCTGCGCCTCAGGGCGTTCCGGGCGAATCTTTTCCAAAATCGGCAGCAGAAACGCCAGCGTCTTGCCTGTACCGGTCTGCGCCTGCACGATTGCGTCCTCGCCCGATTGCAGCACTGGGATCGCTGCCGCCTGCACCGGCGTCGGGTTCACGATACCTTGTCCCTGCAGCTTGCGGACCAGGAGGGGCGATACATTTAAACTTTCAAAAGTTGTCAATAGGTTTCACCTCATCTTCTTCAGCTTCCCTATTGTAACACATCCTCAAAATCTACCCGAACGGAAGATGGAGTAAAGCAGCCACAGGAACATCAGCGTCGCGACCACAAAGCCGATTTCGATTGCCGGAATATTCCAAAGTAAAGTCGGCATCCGCGAAAGGGAAGAGCCGATGATGAGGCCAACCATAATGATGCTGAAAGCCAGCAATACAATGCTAAACGACAAACGGTTGCTGATTTGGTCCAGCTTACGAAGCAGCTGCTCCATCTCCGGAACGTTCATGTCCATCTTCAGCTTGCCGCGAGCTAGCGCGCTCGACAGTTTGCGGACCTGCTGCGGAAGATCCACGATTGAATCCGTCAGCTCGGCAGCTTCGTCAATCAGCTTCTTGCCAATTCGTCGCGGAGCATATTTGTCACGCATCAGCTTGCGTCCAAAAGGCTCCGCTAAATCCAAAATGCGGAGGTCCGGATCGAGTGCCAGCGCCACCCCTTCAACAGTGAGCAGCGCTTTGCCTAGCAGCAAAAGGTCAGCGGGCAACACGACTTGATGCTTCTGGGCCGTTGCAAATAGATCCTGCAATGCTTGACCGATTTGGATTTCCGCAAACGGGATATCGTAGTACCGTTCACGCAGCCGATCCAGATCCATACGTAGTCCGGTCGTATCCGCATCGTCTCCGATGAGGCCCATGCGCAGGATCGCTCGCACCATCCCCTCCGTACTGCGCCGCATTAAGGCGATCACCAGCGAGGACAGGTGATCTTTCATCTCCTGGCTGAGCCGCCCAATCATACCGAAGTCGATGAAGGCGAGCTCCCCTTTGTTGGTCACCAGCAGGTTGCCAGGATGGGGATCTGCATGGAAAAACCCTCCCTCAAAAATTTGCTTCAGCAGCGCATTCACCAACCGCTCCGCTAACTCCTTACGGTTGTACCCCAGCGCATCAATCGCCAGCAAGCGGTTGAGGTGCTCCCCCTCTATGAATTCCATGGTTAACACGCGGGAGGTCGTGAGCGGCCAATGGACTTCCGGAATATAGATCCCCTCATCCGCCGTGAATTGCCGGCGAATTCGTTCCATGTTCCGGCCTTCGAAGCCGTAATCCAGCTCCGCACGAATCGAACGGGCGAACTCCTCAACCATTTGGGGGAGTTGATATCGGGATACCCAGGACCAGCGTTTGTTCGCCAGCGTCGTCAGATGCTGCAGGATGTCGAGATCCGTCTCGATGACCGGGGCGATGCCGGGCCGTTGGACTTTGATCGCAACCGGTTCTCCTGTAATTAGGCGGGCCCGGTGCACCTGGCCAATCGAAGCTGCCGCGAGCGGTGTCTCGTCGAAGCTCTGGAACAGTCCCGCCAGCGGCTGGTCCAGCTCCGCCTCCAAAATAGCGCGGGCCTCCGCCGCCGGAAACGGCGCCACCTGGTCCTGGAGCTTGATGAGCTCTTGGATGATCGCCTCCGGCAGCAAATCCGAGCGTGTGCTGGCCAACTGTCCGACCTTCACGAAGGTCGGACCCAGCTCCTCCAGCACGAGCCGAATTCGCTCGGCCAGGGTCCGCGAATTCCGCTCGCCGGTGTGCCGCCGCCGCGAGGGCAAGCGGATCAGCCGAGCCAAACCGATCTCCTCGGCCAAATAGCCAAAGCCATGGCGCCCAAGCGCCATGGCGATTTCACGATAACGGCCGGTATGTCGAACGAAGCTGCTCATTGCTTTAAGGCTGCTGCAGCTCGGCGAGCTGAATTTCCAGCTCCGCTACCCGCCGTGTCAACTCCTCTACCTCTTTTGCCGTGGCCAAGCCCATGTTCTGCAACGCGGACCGAACCTGCTCATTCACCAACTCCTTGAACTTGCTTTGTTCCTCGGAACCGCGTTCAATCAGCTTCTCCACCAGCTGTTTCGATTCGGAAGGGGCCAGCTCTCCGCGTTTCACCAAATCATCGACGATACTTTCGACCTTCTCCTTACTCATGATCGTCAAACCCCAACCCAGCGAAATCGCTTTTTTCAGTAAATCGCTCATTGCCCATCATCCTTTCATTTGAGGTTTGTAGTACCTATACCTATCATTACCCAATTTAAGCGCGTTGTTCATCCCCGCCGCTGGGAGCTGCAAAGAGCGGTTCAGCTTCCCCCGCATAATAGCGGGCTAACTCCACCATCATGCTGCCCATCCGTTCTTCCTTGGGGGCCAGCACCCGGGGCACCCCTGCCTCGTACAGTCCGGCTGCCGTTACTTTGCCCACCGCCACCGCGAGTACTGGACCTTTCAGCGCCTCCAGCAAAGCGTCAAGTTGTCCTTGGCGCGCTGCGTGCTCCATCAGAAAGCGCACCTGCGGTCCGCTTGTAAACGTCACTGCATCAATTTCTCCAGCCAAAATATCGCTTAACAACTTCTCTAACTCCGCTTCAGGAGGTGCAATATGCTTGTAGGGCAGCAACTGGCGGCAACTCGCCCCTTGCTCCTCTAACCACGCAACCAATCGGGGCGCTGGGTCGCCGTGCAGCTGCAACAGCACACTCGCTCCGCGCAATTCATGTTGCGCTAACCCGCGAATGAGGCCCTCTGTGCTGCCGTCATCGTCGCGGACGATCGGGGTCAATCCCCGCTTTTTCAGCGCATTCACCGTCTTGTAGCCCCGAGCGGCAATGTTCTCTTCTTGAAGGCGCTCCAGCAATTGATCGGCAACCCCCATCTCCTGAGCCATATCGAACAGCGCATCCAACCCCATGCCCGTCGTAAAAATCGACCAATCCGGCGGATGCTCCACCCAATCGACAATGCCGCTTCGTAACGCCTGATCGTCGAGCAACACGGTCCCCTGTGCCGGACGGTACAGCGGGATGCCCCCCATGTTCTCAACCAGCTTGCCTAGTTCCTCTGCCCGACGGGGTCCAGTTAATGCAACTCTTTTCCCTTCCAGTCTCCGTGCCATCGTATACCTCCCAGGTTTATCCTATTAACTACCTTCAGCTTATACGACGGAGAAAGTGAAGTAAATTGCCATTTCGGCGATTGGCCGTTATCCTGCCTTCGGTTCCGGTTTATTTCCGCGTGGTCGCAGCATAACAAAGAACAGGATCGGAATGACAAGGTAGAAGGTAATGGCGATCAGAGGAAGCACGAAGTTAAAGTGAAACAGCTGCAGTGCATTTTTAAAGAACCAGATGGAGCAAGCAAAAGCCAGTGCGCCAGCGGGAGCCGTCATGAGCCGACCCGACAGCTTGGGGACGACAATTTGCAAGGTGTAGCACAGCACATAAAGATCGAACGCAATTTTGCTTAAGGCCATGGGGTACCAGAAAGCCAGGAGCAGCAAATCGAAACGGTCGATAAAATCGGTGATCTGAATTTGACGGATCAGCTCGTAACCAGGATGAATCAATCTTTCGACCAAAGGAATCCCCAACACCATCTGCGTTAACAGCAACAGCACCATCATCAAGACAGTCCCTATGGCCAAGCTGACGTAGCCTGCAATAGCCTTGTAGTATTTACCCGAAATCACGAGCGGAAGCACCAGAACTTCCGCCTGATAGGGGAAGACAAACCAAGCTCCCTCTGTAATCCCTGTCCAATCCATTGAAAAATAAGGTATCAGGTATGTGGGGTGTAGATCCCGCAGTAATACCAAAACCACAAAAAGCATAGAGGCGATAAAAATCGGTGCGTAAATTTCGCTGAGACCCAGAAAAGCCCGAATGCCCCCCTGACTGATGTAAACTGCCGTTGCGGTTACCATCAATCCGAGAATCGGGACCGGTGTCCGATTAAGCAACACCGTATTGGTAAAATCCGAGATAATTCGGATATCTCTTGCGCAAATAAACAGGAGAAACAAGAGGTAGATGACCAGCAGAACTCTTCCAAAAATCGGAAACCTCCCAGCCAACGCCTGCAGCAAATTGCGGTCTGAGAATCGCTTCAGCGTCGTGGCGACCAACCACAACGACAGAAGGCAAATCAGCCCGCTGATGATATAGCTGATAACAGCGTGCTGGTGAGCCGCTTGAGTCGCTAACGTGTACGTGTGCAGATACGAAATCGATCCGATGTACAGGACACCAAGCAGAGTGATTTGCCGTTTGGTTATTTTCATGACAGGCACACTCCTCCATATTCGGTAGGGTATCAATGATGATGATCAAAGGGGACCAACGACTGTAACACCCGTCCCAGCCACTCTGTGGGATAGAACACTTGAGAGGACCAGGTCACATAGATCAGAATTCCGAAAGCAACGACCATCACTGAACCAAACGCCCATCGGCTCAGTACTCCTCCTTCCCGAAGTGACCCCCAGTCCCGCCAGCAGCTGAAAACAATCAACAGCAGCAATCCTATGTAGGAACTAGTCATTCTTGAGAAGCTCCTCCTTTATTCCCAGCGAGTCGATTAATTCGCCGCTATTCTCCAGATGAACCTTTGTACGGACGCGAACCTCGACCTCCGGCAGCAGATCACGCCAGCGATACTTAATTTTGTTCCATTCTTCAGGGTACTTTCTGATCAGAGCGGTGCTAAATCCATAAATATCCGCTCGGTGCTTTTGGAACGTTTCTTGAATCACAGCCTGGATCTCCTTATCCAGTAACGCATTGGCATGCTTCTCCAGCGAGATCATCATCGTATGTTCGAAACTTTGCCAGGTCGTATTTTCCAAGATTAATCCGGTCGCCTCGATCTCCAAGTCGAAGGAGATGCGCTCATCTTTCAGATGAGGCTGAACTTTCCTATGGATTTGGTTTAATACGATCGTCGCCGATTCTTGGGGTTGATGTTCGCCTAGCACTACCGTGATTTTAGGATTCAAAGCTTGCCCCATCGCGATCAGCGCCATGGGCGTTTGCTTATCGGTCAAATAACCTGAGAGCTTGTCACCATGAAAAACACCTAATCCATCCAATTTAACTAAGCTTTGCCCATTCGCGACCTTTTCGGGAACACTGAGTGTTGTCACCATGACTGGAAGTGCAATATCACTTCCTTCGGTTAGCAGGGCATTGGCCAGGCTTTGGATGGAGATCGGCTCTTGCATCGACGACTTGGCCAACTCGCGAATCATTTCCGAAGGGGATTGCTCAATCGGGGCATCAATATCCAACAATTTATACCCTGGCCCTCGGCTAAGTACAATGTAAGTCGTTAGCCGATTTTGCGGAAACCGAGCCCAGATGTCAATTGACTCGGATATCCCCGATTTGGCGAACTCTTCCCCAAGAATCGTAACCCTCCGGTGTGAGAAGTTGATCACCCGCGACAAACTGTCTTGTACCTTTTTGTTGGCCTGATATGCCGTAGGCGCTGTTTGGGAAACCAGCAGGTAAGTTTTGTTCCCGGACGTACCGCCGCCGCCCCCTTGGCTGCCTGCGCCCCCAAGCGAGCTTGGCAAAGCGATTTGTGTAGTTGACCGAATTTGTCCCTGATCCATATCCGTCGCAGATGCCAAAACAAAGGCGACATCATTCACTTCAATGCGATCCCAGCAGCCCGTCAGCAGGCAGGGAAGCAAGACGAACACGCTAATCGTTCGAACTAGGGCTAGACTTGCTTTCACGAACGTCACCATCCTTCATTGGAATCACTCCCCAATGGACGGGATTTTCCGATTCGACGAACGTTCCCTCGGGTTGCGTCCGAAGGCCGGTTCTTCATCTTCCAGATCGGCACCCTGCTGAAAATATCCTTCATATCTCTTGGTTCATATGGGGCTACCCCCTTCATGTAAGGCACGCCAAACGATTTTAACTGCGTCAGGTGAACGACGATCCAAATGGCGCCGATGACGATGCCAAATAATCCGAAGGCGCTGGCCAGCAGCATAATCGGAAAACGCAGCATTCGAACCGTCACCGCAAGACTAAAACGTGGAATCGTAAAAGAGGCGATCCCGGTCAGTGAAACGACGATAACCATCGGCGCGGACACGATACCGGCCTGGACGGCAGCTTGCCCAATGACCAGCGCCCCCAGAATGCTGACCGCCTGCCCAACCGTTTTGGGCAGGCGAATGCCGGCCTCCCGCAGCGCTTCAAAAGAAATTTCCATAATAAACGCCTCCACCAAAGCGGGGAATGGAATGGCTTCCCGGGAGGCAGCGATACTTAAGATTAAAGTCGAAGGCAGCATATCCTGATGGAATGTCGTGACCGCGATGTACAAGCTGGGCAGAAACAGGGCCAGAAACAAGAAAAAAATCCGAATCCAGCGAATCATATTGCTGATGAAAAAGCGTTCGTAATAATCCTCGCTGGCCTGCAGAAGCTGCCACAACGTCACAGGAGCGATCAGCACAAACGGCGTGCCGTCTACAAAGATAGCGATCCTTCCTTCCAACAGCTGCGCTGCAACGGAGTCTGGCCGTTCAGAATATTGCATCTGCGGAAACGGGGACGAAGGATTATCCTCAATCCATTCCTCGATGTATCCGGATTCCAGAATCCCATCGATATCGATGCTTTCGAGGCGGTCTTTTACGTCGGCAATCAGCGAATCTTCGGCCACGCCCTCGAGATAGGCAATCGCGACGTCCGTCTTGGTCATCGTACCGATCACCATGTCGATTAACTTCAGCTTCTCCGATTTGATTTTAAATCGGATCAAGGCGGTGTTGATCCGGAGCGACTCCGTGAAGCCTTCACGCGGACCGCGGATCACCGCTTCGGTCTGCGGCTCCTGAACGCTCCGCCGCGAGCCGCCCTTGACGCTGAACAGCAACACCTCGTTCATGCCCTCAACGAAAATAGCCACGTTTGCTGTTAATACTCCATTTATCACCGTTGGCCAGTCGGTAGCAGCCTCTGCTTGGCTTAATGATATTCTCGTAAGCGATAATGGATAGATGTCCCCATTCGCGTGCGGGTACTTGGCTAGTCCCTCGATCAATGGACGAAGGATATGCTGCTGAACGTCCTCAACTTTAGCGATCCCTTCAATGTATACCAACAAACCGCGGATATCTTCGGTGAGTTGAAGCTCGCGGTAGATGACGTCGGAACAGTCCTGGAATACGTTTTTTACTTGCTTGATATTTTCCGTTAAATCTCGGCTGATTCGATTCTCTTGTTTTCGTTCCTTGGTCTTCATGGGAACAACTCCTTGCTGGTCCGCCGATTCATGGTGATATGATGTAGAATGTACCATTTTGGAAAATGTATGTAGACAAAAAAAGCCCTCCGGACCAATACCGGAGAGCAATGCAGTTGATGAATCAGATTTTACGATCCATCTGGAACTTGTCCACTTTGGCTTTTAATTGTTCAGCAATTTGAGCCAGCTGGGCAGCAGAAGAGGTAATTTCCTCAACGGAAGCAAGCTGCTCCTCCGCAGCGGCGGAAATTGTTTGGGTTTTGCTGGCGAGTTCCTGGGATATCTGACGATCCCCTTGAATGGCATCTTTGGCAAATGCCGTACCGGAAGCCACCTCTTTAACACTTGTAACGAGGCCTTCCATCTTGTCTGCAGCACTGCGAACCGCTTTGCGAATCCGCGAGAACGAGCGGCCCGAGGTATCAACAGCGAGAATTCCTTCATGAACGCCCTGCTTGGCCTCCTCCATGGAGACGACCGCGCGTTCGACTTCCGCCTGCACGCTGCTGATCAGCTCCGCGATTTGCTTGGCCGATTGCTCGGAACCTTCCGCCAGTTTGCGCACCTCTGAAGCCACCACGGCAAACCCGCGGCCTTCCTCACCAGCCCGCGCCGCTTCGATTGAAGCGTTTAGCGCCAGCAGGTTCGTCTGCTGGGCAATACCTGTAATCACTTCGATAATCCCGCCGATATTGGCCGTATGCTCGCCTAACGTTTGGATGACCTCACCCAATTCATCGACGGTTTGCTGAATTCGTTCCATCTTCTCCACAACGCTCAGCACGGAAGTATTCCCTTCCTCTGCTGCGGCAGTCGTCTTCTCCATCGTCTCCGTAAGGTTAACGATTTGCTCCGACATTTGGCTCGCCTGACGAGACATCTCACCCATGTTTTGGGCACCGGCTTCCAGTTCAGACAACTGCCGTTCGCTGCCGGCTGCAATCTCCTGAAGGGCACCATTAACTTGTCCGATCGTGTCCGCCGTTTGCTTCGCACCGGTAGACAGTCGTTCGGACGTAGTCACGACTTGGTTCGTTATATCGCGGATGCCGGTGATGATCCCCCGAAGATGGTCGACCATCCGTTGATATTGGTTCGCCATAGCGCCAATCTCATCCGTCCGGTTTAAATAGTCCAAGCGCCGGGTCAAATCCCCTTCACTTATCCGCTTGGCTGTTTCCGTCAAGCGTTCCAGCGGGACAGCAATCATGCGAATGAGTACGATGGCTGCTACAATCGCAAGCACAATAGAGATGCCCGTAATGAGATACCAGGTTGATCCGACCCCGCCGTTGATAATCAGAGCTAGAATGCAAGGAACCACTGCCAACAGAATGGGTATCAATAATAGTGCTAACCTAACGCGTTTTTGCATTCATGACCTTCCTTTTCTTACATAATAAATAAGCTATTATACTAGATTATACTCGTTGAACCATGTCTTGAATATAGATGCAAAAAAAAGCAAAATATATTCTGACAGCTGCTGCCCGTTGCTCACCGTGTTTTGCCGACTGTCTGCTCCCCGCCCAAATGCCTCAGTCCCCCATGATCTCTGTTAACTCACCGCCCCGTATGGTCTTTCGCGCACTTCTTTTTATGATTATCCCTTTCGTTCAGAAATAGAGAGATCGAGTTTTTCAACGTCTCTTTCAACGTCTTTTTCCACATCTCTGTTCGAATCTATTTCCGCACCTCTTTTACACGATTATCCCCTTTACTCAGAACTGTGGAGATTTGGATAGGGATTTCTGGGATTTGTGGGATTTCTGGATCTTCTGGATCTTCTGGAGCTTCTGGAGCTTCTAGATCTCTAAATTTTCTTGAACTTCTAAATTTCTAAACCTCCTGATTCTCTTAGTTTTTTTGTTTTCTGCTTCTTTTGCCACCTCTTTGCACCATTATCCCTTTTGTTCAGTCTAGAGGAACTCAATAGACGGCGTTGTAGGTTACTGGAATCTGATCATTTCTATTATTTATGGAATTTTTTTCTTGATATCAGAACGCGTGTTTGGTATAATGTAGAAAAGAGAACATATGTACGTATCCTTTGGGTTTAGGAAAATGAAATTGGAGGGATCGGACATGGAGTTTGGTATGAATACGGAGCTGTTTCAAACTGTCAGCAGCCGCTTTCAAAGCGAGGCAGATTGCATAGAGGCGATTATTGCGATGAAGTGGCCAAATGGCTTCGTTTGCCCGCGTTGCGCTTATACCGAGTACACTCGTCTATCCTCTCGTCATCTACCTTTGTTTGAATGTGGAAAATGCGGCTATCAAGCTTCTCCTTTGGTCGGTACGATTTTTGAAAGAACGCATCTGCCCCTGGTGAAGTGGTTTCGTGCCCTCGAGTTGTTCCTGCTTCCCGATGGCATCTCAGCGCTGCGGTTGAGCCAGGTCATTGAAGTGACCTACAAGACCGCCTGGCTCATGCTGCACAAAATCCGTCATACCCTCGGCGAATGCGATGCCCAGGAACTGCTCTCTGGAGA